>CBDVEQ010000082.1:0-11149 GCA_965373045.1 uncultured bacterium
CTGCAAAAAGGATAAGAGGCTGGGACTCGGCCATGTATAATTGGAAGACAAAAAAAGTAAAATTTCTTGACAGGGGAGGGAAAAGCTGCCGGGCCCGGTTTTCTAAAGATGGAAAACGCCTGGCTTATGTCAGTTCGAGCGCTGACGGCAAGGGAGACATCTGGATCATGGATCCTGACGGAAGTCACAAAAAACGTTTAACGGAAAGGGATGAAACCTACGATTACTTTCCTTCATGGTCGCCTGACGGAAGATATATTGTATTTAACTCTTCAAAACAGCACGACCACAATGGAGACTGGCAGCTAATGATCATCGATGTTCGAACTAAAAAAACCATGCTGCTTTTTGATTCCCCGGGAAACGATGTGTTCCCGGACTGGCGATGAAGAATCAGACGGTCTTGTTTGCCTTGTAAAATACCTATCATCTGGTTATCATAAACCTTTAATTCCGAAAAACCCTGCTATGAAAATCAAACTGCACACCAAGATCTTCATCGGACTCGTTTTAGGCGTTATCATCGGGCTTGTATTCGGTGAAAAAGCTAAAATTATAGAACCTGTGGGGACAATTTTCCTCAGATTGATCACCATGATCGTTGTTCCTCTTGTCCTGATCTCCCTTATGCTGGGCACAGCCAGTCTTGGCGACCTCCGCAAACTGGGACGTATCGGTCTGAAAACAGTGGCTTATTTTATGGTAACGACCATAATCGCCATTTCCATCGGTCTTTTCCTGGCCAATGTCATAAAGCCCGGGGAGGGGCTTAACGAAGAGGTTAAAGCACAGCTTTATGCGAATTACCAGGATAAGGCCGAGATCGGCATCCAGAGATTGAAGGAAAAACCCTCGGCTATCGACATTCTGGTTGGCATAGTTCCTACCAATCCGATCAAGGCTCTTATCGAAGGAAATATGCTCCAGGTTATTTTTCTGGCTCTGCTCTTCGGTACCGTTCTGACCATGATCAAAAAAGAAAGAGCCGACCCACTTATTAAACTCCTTGAAAGCATGAATGACGCCGTTATCCAGGTTGTTCACATCGCCATGAAACTGGCCCCTTTTGGAGTTATGGCCCTGATCGCAACCGTGATCGGAGAGTTTGGCGGCGAAATTCTAATCACCCTGCTTAAATATTCCCTGGTAGTGATTGGCGGTCTTTTCCTTTACACCGTGAGCGTCAGCAGCCTGGCGCTGGGAATACTCGCCCGGACTAACCCGCTTCTTTTTTTCAAGGCTGTAAAGGAGGCAATAATTGTTGCCTTCAGTACATCCAGCTCCAATGCCGCAATTCCTATCAGCCTGGAATGTGTGGAGCATATCGGGGTTCCACGAAAATATTCCAGTTTTGTCATCCCACTCGGAGCGACTATAAATATGGATGGAACCGCCCTCTATCAAGGAGTGTCTGCGGTCTTTATAGCCCAGATCTACGGGATCCCTCTTGGTATCGGAGGCCAGATCACCATAGTATTGATGGCGACACTTTCATCGGTCGGAGCCGCGGGGGTGCCTACAGCAGGTATCATCACCCTGGCCATGGTTCTCAAACAAATCGGTATTCCTTTAGAGGGAATCGCTCTGATACTTGGCGTGGAACGGTTTCTGGATATGTGCCGGACCACGACCAACATAATCGGGGATATGGCATGTTCTGTTGTCATCAAAAAATCCGAAGAAAAGAAATCCACATGAACACTGTAAAATACTGGCTGAGATTGGTCAGATTGTTCTTTCATTACCAGAAGAAATCCTTCCGCCTCCCCTATTTTCCTGTGCGGATGTGGGTTGAACTGACCAGCGACTGCAACTTTCAATGTATCATGTGCCCGAACAAAGATCTCAAGGACAGTGACAGGGGCTTTATGGACATAGGCCTTTTCAGAAAGATCGTAGACGAAGCGGCCGGTTCTGTTTTCGAGATCAACCTTGCCCATAGAGGGGAATCCCTTCTCCATCCGAACATTATCGACGCGATCACCTATACAAAGGGGAAAAAAATCTTCACCCGCCTGCATACCAACGGCTCTCTCTTGACCGAAGATCTTTCCCGTAAGATCGTAGCCTCCGGACTGGATAGATTATCTTTTTCCTTTGACGGATACGAAAAAACCACCTATGAAAAAATCCGACGTGGCGGTGATTTTGAAAAAACTGCAGGTAATATCATCCGATTTCTGGAGATTAAAAAGGAGGCGGGTTCCAAGACACCTGAAACTGCGATCGAGGTCATCAACTTCGGCAAAGACGACAAGTCGGCCAAAGAAGCTTTCCGAAACCGGTTTAAAGACCTTCCTCTGGATAGTTTTGTCATGAAGGAGCTTCACAACTGGGCAGGAGAACTCAAACAGAAAGAATCAAGCGCAAAATATTCAGTCTGTCCCTTTCCCTGGAATGCCGCGATCATCTGCTGGGACGGCTCAATGGTCCCCTGCACACAGGATTTTTTCAATCACTACATTCCCGGTAATGTCAACGAGGCTCCTATCCGGGATATCTGGAACAATGATAACATGGTAACCCTCAGGAAAAAACTTGCCTCTGGAGATATCAAAGACCTGAAAGCCTGCTCCGAATGCGATCGGCCCTGGCGGAAACGGATTATGGGTATTCCCAAGGAATACCTCTGGAAATTCATTACGAAAAGGATGCCGTAGCCCGGATTAATGTTTTTCTGTGTGCGCAATTAAACTGTGTCACCAAATATTGAGTTAGGCGCTCACTAGGTCCATATGCTTGTATGTCTTTCATGAATGAAATATGCTGTATTCTAACGCTCGTATGGCACTATAAACAATATTTCTCACATGAGAACAACAAAACGTAAAGCCCTTGGCCAGCACTTCCTTTCAAACCGCCATATACTGGCAAAAATCATCAATGTCATCGATCCTCAACCCCAGGACACCATCCTTGAAATAGGAGCCGGAAAAGGAAAACTGACATTTCCCCTGGCTTTAAGATCAGGACAGGTCATCGCTATTGAAAAAGATAAAACACTTATCCCTTTTTTAGAAAGGAAAGACATGCCCAACCTGAAAATCCTGAATGAAGATGTGCTGAAAATGGATTTTTTAGGCCTTGGATTACCGGACAAAGTAAAAATCGTCGGCAATCTGCCCTATTCAATTTCTACTCCATTCCTTTTTAAGGTTTTTCAGAATAAACTATTGTTTTCCCTGTGTGTGTTTCTCATACAGAAAGAGGTCGCAGAAAGGCTTTGCTCGTCTCCGGGAACAAAAAAGTTTGCCCCATTGACTATGCTTTTCAGCAATCATTTCAAAACCAGGCTTCATTTCAAGGTGCCTCCTCAAGCATTTTCCCCTCCTCCCAAGGTCGATTCCGCATTGGTTTCGCTCAAAAGGCGGATACATCCAATAATCCATTTTCAGGACGAAACCCTCTTCTATCAATTCATCAAAGGAGCTTTCAGGCACCGGCGAAAGACCTTGGTGAACAATCTTAAATCCATGGGCTTTCATGCCGGTGCCATCAAAATCGCTTTTTCCGATGCAGGTATTGAATCGAACACAAGACCTGAGCAGGTAAGCCTGGAACTGTTTACAGCTCTGTTTTTCTCTTTACAGTAGAGACGAATACTGGCGCGGTGACCTTAGGAATAGGGGAGTAGCCGTGTCCGGACGCTTTTGCTTAAGTTCCGGATAAAGCAGGTTAGCTATTCTTTGTCGATTTGTGGGATAACCTGCAACAACAAATCTAAATCTTCTAAACAGAAGGAGAATAAACAAGTCGAACTATTGTAACGATTATTCGTATAATAGAGATACCCGTAAAAAATAATTAGACATGGAGGCTATTATGCGTTTTAAAGCTTTTGGAACTCTGTTAATCATTTTAATGTTGATGTCCAGCTGTGCTCCCAAGGAAGAAATGTCCCGGGTTATTCCCATGGAGGATTTCTTCAAGAATCCTGAGGTCACGGGATTTTCCCTGTCTCCGGACGGGAGTCACCTGGCATTTGTAAAACCTTGGAAAACCCGTTTGAATGTTTTTGTCCGCAAGGTTGGCGAAGATAAGGAGACTCGTGTTTCCGGGGCGACGGAGAGAGATATTTCAGGTTATTTCTGGGCGAATAACAATCGCATTGGCTTTATCCAGGACAAAGGGGGAGATGAAAATTTCAACCTCTATGCTGTCGATATTGATGGGACGGAAGAAAAGGCCCTTACTCCCTTTGAAAAGGTTCGGGTTCAGGTTGTTGATGAACTGAAAAATGATGAAGATCATATCTTGATCTCCATGAACAGGCGTGACGCTAGGGTCTTTGATGTGTATCGCATCGATATCAATTCAGGCGAATTGGAGATGATCGCCCAGAATCCCGGGAATATCACGGGATGGATGACCGATCATGATGGAAACCTGCGCATCGCTATCACCACGGATGGAGTCAATACCAGTGTTCTTTACAGAGATACCGAGAAAGAAGATTTCCAGATATTGATCACCACCAATTTTAAGGAAACACTGTCGCCGCTGTTTTTCTCTTTTGACAACAAAAATCTCTATGTCGCCTCCAACCTCGGCAGGGATAAAACAGCGGTCTATGAATATGATATTGCCAAAAAAGAAACCACCAAACTCCTTTTTGAGCATGACGAAGTGGATGTGAGCGGCCTGCTCAAATCCGACAAAAGAA
This sequence comes from uncultured bacterium, assembly GCA_965373045.1. Lineage (GTDB taxonomy): Bacteria > Acidobacteriota > Aminicenantia > Aminicenantales > Aminicenantaceae > DAOVDI01. The sequence goes on from CBDVEQ010000082.1 coordinate 4,664, forward strand.
AGGTGGTCACCGGTGTCGCTTATGTGACGGATAAACGGCATTATCATTTTTTTGACAAAGAGCGCGAAGATCTTCAGGTGAATCTGGAAAGCCGGCTGCCGGGATATGAGGTCGTCGTTTCTGATTCCAGCAAGGATGAGACCAAGATCCTGGTCAGAACCTACAGTGACCGGTCTCTTGGGGCTTATTACTATCTGGATCGTAACACAGATGAATTTATCAAACTGGCGGATGTCAGTCCCTGGTTGATGGAAGATGAACTGGCGGAAATGAAACCCATCTCTTACACATCCCGTGATGGATTGACCATACACGGATACTTGACCATTCCCAAGGGTGCAGGCGAGAAGGATCTTCCTGTGATCATCAATCCCCACGGCGGGCCCTGGGCCAGAAATAGCTGGGGGTTCAATCCCGAGGTCCAGTTTCTGGCCAACAGAGGATATGCGGTCCTGCAGATGAATTTCCGGACATCGACCGGATACGGACGGAAATTTTGGGAGTCGGGTTTCAAACAGATCGGACTGGCCATTCAGGATGACATTACGGATGGCGTCAAATGGCTCATTGCAGAAGGGATCGCGGATCCCAAGCGTGTGGGGATCTATGGAGCTTCCTACGGAGGATATGCCACCCTTGCGGGATTGGTCTACACTCCTGATCTTTATGCCTGTGGCGTGGATTATGTGGGAGTTTCCAACTGGTTCAACATCCTGGACAACATTCCCCCTTACTGGGAACCCATGCGAGAAATGCTCTATGAGATGCTCGGTCATCCGGAGAAGGATAAGGAACTCCTGGAGAAGATATCCCCTCTCTTCCATGCGGACAAGATTAAGGCTCCCCTTTTTGTAGCGCAGGGAGCCAATGACCCCAGAGTACCCAAATCGGAATCCGACACCATTGTGGATTCTCTGAAAAAAAGAGAGGTCGAGGTCGAGTACATGGTGAAAGACAATGAAGGACACGGTTTCAGGAATGAAGAGAACCGGTTCGATTTCTACAGAGCGATGGAAATCTTTTTAGGGAAACATCTTGGGGGAAGAGTCGAAAAAAAAGTCAACTGATTTGAAATAAAGGATCTGCAGGTTCTGGAAGCCCAGATTAACAGGGAAGGTGGGATGGCACGGCAAAAACGGTGTCAGGCAATATTTTTTGTGTTATAATTGCCGTAATGAATAAGAGTAAAAAAACGGCTCAGTCAGGACCCCGGCCCAAACAATTTAAAAAAAAGAGAGAGTTTGGCTCTGAAATCGCTGGAGTCATTTTTCTGTTTATCGGCCTTATTTTTATACTGAGCCTTGCCAGCTATAATGCTCAAGATCCATCCTGGGCACATGCCGCTTCCTCAGGACAGAAGATCAATAATTTTGTCGGTAAAGCCGGGGCATCCATATCTGAAGCTTCCCTCCAGGTTTTAGGCCTTACTTCCTTTATACTCACATTCGCTTTTTTCTATCTTGGTGTCCGGCTTATCCGGACCAGAGAAAATCCTCATCTAGCTCTCAGGATCATCCGCATCTTTTTCCTGCTTCTGCTCCTGTCTTCGCTTTTTGCTATTGTTTTTGGCAAAATATCCTGGCGAGGCGCTGATATTCCTGCGGGAGGACTGACAGGAGACCTCTGTGTATCGTTTCTCACGAGGATTTTTAATCATATTGGTACGGTTCTGATCCTTATTGTTTTGCTGATTCTTTTCATTCTGTTCACTACACATCTTTCCGTTAAAAAGATCGCCCTGGCCTTGTCCTGGCCGTTTGAATTTTCTTTTCAGAAAGTTAAGATCCAAATCTCGCACTATCAGAAAGCAAAAAACCGGGAAAAGAAACGCAGAAAAGTCATGGAAAAACATCTCGGCCCAAAAAAAGAAGATCTGAACCTGCAAAAAGAGAAAAAATCAAAGAGTAAAGGAAAAGACCGAAAAACCACTGTAGTCATTTCTCCCAAAAAACCCCCTGCACAAAAGAATCTGCCATTCAAGGATCTCCAAAAAAAAGGCGGCTATCAACTCCCTCCTTTCAGCCTGCTGGATAAAAGTAAAGCAGCAGAACAGATAGATAAAAACGAATTGTTCGAGAAAAAACAGCTCATAGAAGAAAAACTGCAGCAGTTTGGCGTGACCGGAGAAGTCCGGCAGTATCACCCCGGTCCGATCATCACGACATACGAATTTTTCCCCGATGCCGGGATCAAGGTTAACCAGGTAGCAAATCTGGCTGAGGAAGTATCCCTGGCACTTGCCGCTATCTCTGTACGTATACACAGGATAGCGGGAAAATCTTCCCTGGGTATCGAAGTGCCTAATAACCAGAAGGAATTTATCAAAATACGTGAGGTTATTGAATCCAGAGAATTTCAGGATTCAGAATCGAAGCTGACCTATGCCCTCGGAAAAACCGTTCACGGCGAGGTCTTCATCACAGACCTGACTAAAATGCCGCATCTTCTTCTTGCGGGGGCAACCGGGACTGGAAAGAGTGTCGCCCTCAATGCCCTGATAGCAAGTATCCTCTATAAGGCAACACCCGAGGAAGTCAAGCTGATCCTCATTGACCCCAAACGAATCGAGCTTTCTATATATGAAGGAATCCCGCATCTCCTCTGTCCGGTCCTGAAAGACGCAAGAAAGGCCGAAGCTGTTCTTTTAGACGCTATCAAAAAAATGGATAAGCGGTACAAAAGGCTCAGCCTGTATAATGTCAGAAATATTCAGCAGTACAACCAGATGGTCAAAAATATCCGGGAAGACCGCAGGAGAAAAATGACAGAGGAAGAAATAGAGCAATTAAAACCTATCCCTTATATCATTATCATCATTGATGAGATAGCTGAATTGATGATGGCCGGAAAAAAGGAAATAAACTTTTGCATATCCCGGCTGGCTCAACTTGCACGAGCCGTAGGCATTCATCTTGTTATGGCAACACAGAGGCCTTCTGTTGACGTTATCACCGGAACCATTAAAAGCAATTTTTCCAGCCGCATCGCATTCCGTGTCCCCACAAAAATTGATTCCCGTGTTATTATCGACACCATTGGGGCAGATAAACTTCTTGGTGACGGAGATATGCTCTTCATCCCACCCAATTATCCCAAGGTAACACGTCTTCACGGTTCGTTTATCACACCTTCCGAAGTCAATAGGCTTATCAGATTCGTTAAAGACCAGGAAGCTCCTTTGTACGATGACAGGCTGATCGAGGTCATCAACAAACCGTTGATCGCTCTGAAAGAAGAAGAAACCGACAAAGACCCGATGTTTGAGAAGGCGGTCGAGCTGGTGCTCCTGACCGGTCAAGCCTCTACTTCCTATCTGCAGAGAAAATTGAGGCTGGGGTACGCCCGTGCAGCTAGAATCGTGGATCAGATGGAGCAGGAAGGAATTCTAGGACCGGTAGATGGGAGCAAGCCAAGAGAGATTCTGGTCGACCCTCAAGCTTATCTGCGCAAAATCCGAGACGAAGAATAAAGGGGCAAATCTTTCTTACAATCTACATACTTATAGCCTAAATCACTGGGGGTTTATTAAGATGTCCTCGAATTTTATGAATAATCCAGTAAAGAGGCGACATAGTCAGCAATCGGAAGACAACACGTCAAACCCGGGGAGTCGATCCCGATCAAATTGATGAAACCAGAGTATCCCTTTTCCTTTTCGTTGGAGATGACAAAATCTCTCTCCGGTTCATCCACTCCCTGTAATGCCGACCTGATACCGCTTTTGTCAGGCCAGATATCCGCATAATCAATATCCAAATAGGATCGGATGGAATCGAAAAATTCTCTGTGATAAGTATCATCCACCTTATAATCGATCCTGTCCACATGATAGAAATTGGGGCCGAAGCAAAGCTCCCCATTGAGATTTGTTAAAGTATGAATACCGAGATGAGCGCTTTCCGCATCTGGAAGAGGATATATCAGCCGCTCAATGTCTCTGTATCGGGATGTCCTGTAATAATCCCCTTTGTTCCAGTGAAGCGTATACCGGAAGGCGGCAGGATCTATTCCCGTCATAGCGCAAACACGGTCGCTCCATAGCCCGGCCGAATTAACTACGATCGGAGCCGATATCCGGTAATCCGTATTTCTGAATGACAGGAGATATCCATCTGTTTCCTGTCGAATGGATTCCACTTTACTGTTATACGAGATCACAGCACCGTTTTTTCCAGCCAGCTGGGCTAAAGTTTTCATCACCCGATGAGAGTCCAAGATACCTGTTGAAGGCACCCAGAGAGCTGCACTGGCTTTAAAATAAGGCTCCATACTCTGTACTCTGCTGGAAGAAAGGATCTCAAGGCCTTTCACTCCGTTGGTCAGCCCATTCCGTAAAAGAATTTCAAGAGAGGATTTCTGATCCGGCTTCTCGGCAACCACCAGTTTTCCGCACCTCTTATGCGGAATGTCATGTCTTTTTAAAAATGTGTAGAGATCCTTATTTCCCTGAACACAGAATCTGGCTTTCAAGCTATTCTTTTCATAATAGATTCCGCTGTGGATAACCTCGCTGTTTCGGCTTGAAGCATGTTGACCAAAAGTCTTTTCTTTCTCGACAATAATAACATCTCTGAACAAGCGGGACAGCTTTTCTGCAACAGCTAAGCCGACAATCCCTGCTCCGATGACAACGATATCGACTCTATCCATACTTTCTCCTTATTATGCATAAATAATAGCATGGAATTTGGAGCGACATCAAAGACCATAAAATGGAACATCTTGTTTTTCGCCCTATGAGTTTATATAATGAGTTAAAGTGATAGAGTCAATGACCGACATCGAACTTGATGAGATTATTACGAAATACAGGCCCATTATTACATTCAAAGTTAAAAAATCCATTGGAGGCCAGACTCCGGATTGGGAAGATATCGCTAATGAGATCATCACATATGTCATTGATAAGGTAAAAAGCGGGGAATTTCGCGGGGAATCATCCATAGGCACCTATATTTTTACAATTACAAAACGCAGGATAATTGATCATATTCGGGGAAAAAGCAAAATTCTCAGACACGCCCCGGAAGTAAATCCGTTCCCTCAGCCGCATGTATATTTTGAAAACAAAGAAAAAGCAGGGACTCTAGCGAATGCCATCGAAAGTTTAAAACCTAAGTACAAAGAAATCCTTTATCTTTATTATTACAAAGATCTAAGCCGAGAAGAAGTTGCTCAAAAACTGGGAATTCCCCCAAACCGCGTCAGTGAACGCGTCAATTATGCACAGAAGCTTTTAAAGAAGATTTTAAAGCCGTGATTTTTTCAATTTTTCATGTTTTATTCGACTAAAATGATGAAGGTTTTAAAAAGGCGAAAATTATGAAAAAATGCAACAACGAAAGTAAAATCGATGATTACCTGCTCAACCGAATAAGCGAGGACGAACGGGAAAGTTTTGAAATTCATTATTTTTCCTGTCCTGTTTGCTTTGAAAAAATTGTTGAACGAAATGAATTGATCTCTGTTATCAAAGATAAAGGCCATATTATCTTTAAAGACATACAGGCGCCTGTGCAAGAAAGGAAACCTTCTATTCTTGAAAGCATTACTGCCCTCATCTCTCCTAAACAATGGGCTGTTGCCGCTGTTTCGGCAGCACTTATTTTTGTTATAGCTATAGGCTTCATCCCGAACTTAAAAAAACAGAGCCCTCAATTTTTTATAAATGACGATCTTGTCAGAGGAGAATCCATCACACTGATATCCCCTGTCATAAATATTGATTCAGTTCCGGATCAATTCACCTGGAAAAATGCCGGGAAGGATGTCGAATACAAAATCTATATCTATAACTCCTATCCACTCTGGACCGCTACCACCAAAAACACATCTATCACACTGCCCGAGGCAGTACAGTCCAAAATGGTTCCCGGAGAAAAGTATTCCTGGCAGGTAAAATCATTCTCTCCAGAAGGGACATTGATCGCGGTGTCGAGAAAGGTTCAGTTCCAGATCATCAACTAACACCTGAATTATCCACTAAAATTTAGTCTTCGACTTTTTCATCGTTTGCATACATTCTGCCCATGCTTTCATCTTCGAAAGCCAAACAACACATGAGGCGGCCACAAAGACCCGATATCTTAGTTGGGTTGATCGCGATCTTTTGTTTTTTTGCTTTTTGGATGGTTACAGGTTCGAAATTATTCATGAAGCTGAAACAGCAAAGCACTCTACCACAAACACCTATGCCGCCGATCATTTTTGCTTCATCTCTTACACCGATCTGACGCATTTCTATCCGCATTTTGAATTCTTTTGCCATGTCCTTAACAAGAATTCTGAAATCGACACGGCCATCCGCCGTGTAATAAAATATCCCTTTTTTTTCATTAAAAAAATACCGGACCCTGACAAGTTTCATTGAAAGATTCCTGGCTATTATCCTCTGGAGACAAAAATCAAAAGCAATTTTCTCCTTGTCTTTCAGCCAGTTGAATTTTTCCATGTCTTCCTGATTAGCCTTCCGGATCACCTTGGGCT
>CBDVEQ010000083.1:0-11114 GCA_965373045.1 uncultured bacterium
GCCGGGCGCGTTTGTGGCGTCTTTTTGATCTTGTTGCTCCTTCTCTGAAATTTAATCCTGAAACACCAAACATGGAGCTTCCATTTTCTGTTAAACCGGACAAAAATATCTCAGTCAAAGACATCATGGCCATGACCCGGGATAAATATGAAGGCACCCCTTATGACCCGGCCCGTGGAATCCTCGGAGGCCCTTTCAAAAACCCGAACTATTTCCGGTCATTTAAAGTGGACAAAAATAATTACACAAGTTCCAGATGTATCAGTGTTAATAACGTGGAATATACTTCGATCACCCAGAGCAGAAGCTGGCTGCCTGATGCTGTCGGTGGCATTGTATGGCTGGCCTTCGGCGCTCAGGATACATCCTGTTATATTCCGTTGTATGCAGGAATCACCAGGCTACCTATATCCTTCAGTATTGGCGATCATTGGGTATTTGACAGACGCTCTGCCAGATGGGCTTTCGACTATGTAGACTTTCATACTCAGGTCGTCTATTCATATGCCATTGAAGATGTCCGTAAAGCACAAAATAAATGGGAAACACAGGCGCTGGACACAATTCCTGTTATAGACAAATTCGCCGAAACACTTTATAAAAAAAATCCGGCTGCGGCAGCACGCTTCCTGACTGATTACTGTGTCAATAATGCTGAAAACATTATAAAGGGATGGTGGGAAATGGGAGACAAACTCCTTGTTAAATACAACCACTTTAAGATAAACGATATATCGGATCGAAAAACCCGCCGGCTTTCCATGCCTGATGATTGGAACCGTGTGATCATTAAAGAGGAAAAATTAAAGCCCGTAAAAAAAAGACGGTGAAAAGCGTGATTTTTTCCGATTGAATAGATTATTCAAATATTTTACGTATTAAATCAGGAACTTGGGCAGACAGAGAAGGGAATGATTCAATTAGTCTGATAATATCTGCCAAATCCTTTTGCCTTTTACTCATGCGCCTTTCTCTGTCGGAATACGCCCAAATTTTGCCCTGAATAACATCCTTAACATCGGCAACCTTCATATCATAACCCAAAACATTGTGAATTTTCGCTCTTGGAATAAAATCTTGATACCTTGAATCCGTTTGAAGCTGTATTCTCAAATCCGACTCACTAGAGCTTAAATTGATACTATGCGCAAAACGTTGAACCTTGAAATGTTTTGAAGCCATATCACATAAAATTTCAATATCATTAGTGGCTATGATGATGTCTAAATCAAGGCTTACAACGGGTTCAACATATGCGTTAACTGCAAGCCCACCAATAACACAATAGTCAGAACCTACAGCAGATATTGTGTCTAAGAAAATCTTTAATATATCAATCTTTCCATTAGATACAGCGTTTAGAAATTCTTTTTTAGTCATTTATATACCTGACATTATCAATTTTATTGATCAAAGTCCATATCGTTTCCTGCTTTTCTGAATTTTGGCTAATGCTGTTTACGCTTTCTTATAATAGTAAAGCGTGGCAGCGGAAAAAAATAACAGCGCCTGAAAGAAGAATATCGGGAACCAGATCAAGCCATTAATTACAGCCGATTGATAGAGAATAAATACTAACCCCATGATCGGAATCGATACGCTCCAGGCAAAAGCGGCAGCACTGGTCATATTGAGGATTTGTTTTTCATCCCATTGATCCTGCCCTTTGTTTATTTTTTCAATCATTAGCCAATAGAAGTAAACCAGGGCAAACGGCACAGCGATTAATTCCCAAAGATGAAGTTCTGTAATTAAAACGGGCTGCATAATGGAAACTGTTAATCCGGCCAAGCCGCAAAAAATACCGACAACGCCAGTCAGCATAAAAAGACTTTCGTTCATTTTGAAATATTTTGCCAGGCGGGTTTTGGGCAAAAACCAGTACAGAAAACCCGCTGTCACCAGCACAGCGACGAGGATCAGTTTAATGAATTTTTCTATAGTCATAATTTCCTCCTGTTTAATTATATGAAATTTATTTCTTAGTTTTTTTCCTCGATGAAAAAAATCCTTTCTAAGGATTTTTTAAAATAAGCGGCTAGGCGTAGGGCCAGTAACGTAGAAGGCATAAAACGCCCTGTTTCAATTGATATGATCGTCTGCCGGCTGACGCCGAGGGCTTTAGCCAGAGCCTCCTGCGTCATATTATTCTTATTGAAACGGCAGTGTTTTAAATGATTTCCGAGTTTCATTGCGATCTCCGGTTTTACTAAGTCAAGAATGCTTAACTAATTGTAAAGCAAGCTTGACATAATAATAGCCAATAAAATACAAATGTCAAGTATGTTTTACATTTTGTATTTGCTTTAAGCTTCAAGGCTCACGGGGAAAGTACCAGAGTCTGCCCCAATGAGATCCCTGTCACCAAATCTCTGGCCTATATTAAACTCAAGCTCAAATGCAAAACCTAGCCTGCCATAAGGTATTAAAGATTCATGCCCAATGCTTTTCTACTACGGCTAAGCAACCACCACAAAGATAAAATGATCTTAACAGCATATCTATCAGCGGCGCGCGGTTAGCACGTCCGACTGCATGGCATGGTTATTTTCCTTGTGGCTTATGAAGTAATTCATACTCTAATATTTTTCCAAAACTTTCTAAATTATCAAATAATTCTACAATGCTAGGGAGTAAATTATTATTGTCAATTTTATTTGCTGCTTTATGAGCATTCTTTATTTGAGGCAATCCTCCTCCATGAAAACCTAAGTTATTACGGATCCGAGTTATTGGATTTTCAAGAGGCTTCCATAATTCTAAAATTTCGTTTAATTTATCTCTTGATGATTGACTCAGAGATGCTTTGTCGAGATCAATAATATTTATGCCGCTCTTATCAAAAAGTGAATATAGATACGATAATATGAGTATATACAGGGTAGTTTGTGATTTATTAACATCTTCAATGCTTTTAAAGTTTTGAGGAAGACTTCTTGTTGAATTATGATGATGAATTAAATCAAATACCCTAAATAAAGAGATCAATGTCTCGATCCTTTTTATTATAAAGAATATTGTTTCAATGTGTTTTTCCATATATTTAACTCAAGGAACCTAAGGTACTCGGGCTCAGTTGCGGTCGGCACAGTCGCCTGTTAACTGTTGCTCGGTGTTAACCATTGCGTACTGGCGCCTTGTCATACACGTGCTGTGGCTCATAATGCCAGAAGTTGATGGGTTGTGTTGGGTCCTTTGTGATAAGGTAACCTCGAGATGCTAAGGAGACCCCCAAGCTGTTTTGCTTGCCCTCGTCGTAGAGTTTCTTGATCAGCGGAAAGCGTCCGAGATCTTTCTTGCTGGGCTTCTGGCCTATAGGCTTGCGAAACAGATTAGCCTGTCCGCTGTGAACGACGAGCTGGTCGAGTATAAATTCAGCTCGATCGCGTGTGTACGGCGCCATTCCAGCGAACAGATCCGCAGCCTGACAGAGTGGACGCTCCTCCGATTTCACCTGCTGAAATGTGAGCAGACGCGGCGTGAGTACTTTGAACTCGTCTGACAGAAAAGGATGCGCTACACCGGCTCGCCAACTTCCATCGCTCCTCAGACAAGAATCCAGCGTCTCCCAATCGATCAGAACTTGTTCGTCCGGCCGGAGGTTCCACTCCGCACTATCCTTGCGCTGGCACATAAGAGCTCGGTGGAGGTGAAAGAACATCCGTTCGTAATTGCGTATGTCATCTCTGTTCTCCACCGTATGGCGGGAATCCTCAGTATCCCAGATCACTGCATCCAACCGGAGTTCAGCCGACAGCACCTGCTCAAGGATGATGTCAAGAAATCTCGAGGCGCAATTGAGCCGTTTTGGCCCGCGTAGCTCTTTCCACATGAGCTCTTTAAGGTTGGCCAACTCGAGAATCTTCGACAATCGGATCTCGAGTGGTACGACATTATCGGCAGGAAGGGAGATAGCTGCGATGCATCGAAAGCGTCCTTCAGTATGCCGGCTTTCATCTGAGAAAACATCGTACATCAATTTACTCAACCTATGTATGCCTAAAATATATTATTCGGCCATTTTATCTGTGTAAATACAGAATTTAGCGTAGCCTATTGCATTATCCGGGTCGCATAAATCGAGGAATATCAAATTGAAAATAAACTGTTTAATCGCAACCATCCTATTTTGGCCCTTTTTGTTCTGCCGCATATTTCGCATTCTAACCTGACATTATCAATTTTATTGATCAAAGTCCACATTGCTTTTTTAGATTATTAGAAAGTTTCACTGTCAAATTATTAGAGAATTCCAATCGAAATATATTTCCTGCGTGCAAACGGTTTAGGAATTCTGGGACATAAAGATGTTCGAACAACAATGATTTATTCAAATGTTTTGAATCGAGGAGTTTGGGGAGTGTTAAGTCCCGTAGACATATTGAAATAAATCCGCCACTGAGAATTGTCAGAAGAAATGTTGATTTTGATCAATTGTATTGATAATATTAAATTAGGTCTCATAAATCGCCGTGTATTCGTTATAGTAAAAGGACAATGTTTTCGGTAATAGTGTTTAGTTTCAATTGTTTGCGCAGCACTTCATTCGAACAGAATAACACAATAGACTGCGCTAAATGCCGTATTCGCACAAGCAAAACGGCTGTATAAAATATGTTCGCTTAAGAAAATGAAAAGACCTTTACTCATTCTGGCCTTGCTCATAGTAGTTGCATTGGCGGCGAGAATTAGCTACGTCAGACTTACAACGCATGAGACAAAGGGAGTTCCGCCGGTGGACAGAATAACTATCCGAGGCAACTACGTTAAAGTCTACCCGGCTGGCGACGTACAGACAGGTGAGATGATTGATCTGCACTGGTTCGGTGACTTCAAACCTAGGATCACATTGCAGGAAGCAGTCAATCTGTTTGATAACCCCGACAACATTAAGCGAAGAGACAAGGATGTAACCATTTACGAATACTGGGTGTCGCAAGGCCGCATTGAAGTATGGGAAATGAGATATGAGGAAGGCATTGATCGGAACCTAGTCTTCTACCCGCAAAACATGCAATATGATCAATTGCTGATACCCCAGATCGCACGTCACATTGACCCAGGCAGAGAAAAAACTGGTGTCTCCATCCTCAACACAAAAGGGCAATTACAGGCTTATGTCTGGATCATAGGTAATCGGGTAGACTCGTTTTCTTGGGATGCCAGATGGTATTGATTTGAGAATCGAACAATCGCCCCCGGCCTACCTCATTCCCTCGGAGGCTGAGGCGTGACATTAGAACAGATTATGAATAGACTGTTAGACAAAATTGCACAATCTCTCGGCCATCTTATGCTGTCTGTCAGAATATCAGAATAAGTGTAAGAACGCACAGGACTACCAGTAAAACAGCCATCAATTTTATGTTCATTGGATATGTTGACCTCCATTCAGACTACGAAAACGAAACATTGTTTATTCATATTAATTAGTTTTCAGTCTACACAACTTGATTGTCGGATTCAACAAAGAAAAGCAGAAAATCAACGCGGCCGGAAAGACGAACAACCACGGGATCTGTATCAGAAAATTGTAAATATTTTCCACTAACATATCCATTCCGACCGTCCTTATAATAAGAAACGGAACCAATCCCAGGAGTAAAAACAGGATTACTATGACCATGGCAAACCTTGTGTATCCCGGTAAAAAGATCCCCAAATACATAAATCCCCCAAACAGAAGAGCGGCTATTGTATGGAGGAGAATGTCATCCCCTTATCGGTAGCTTCCTTGATGCACACCTTTGATATATAATGAGCCGGCATTCCTTGGATAACAGGAGAAGAAAATGCCCAGAAACCCGAAATCCTTCAAACAACCATACATCACATATCTTTCCTTGTTTCTTTTCTCTTTATGTCTCCTCTCCTTTTCCGCCTTGTCCGGACAGGTAGAAAAAGGGCTCTATTTCCCTGGCAAAGGAAAACAGTGGGAAACGAAAAACCCGGAGGAATTCGGCATAGACGCCAAACTCCTCCAGCAGGCCGTCGAATTCGCACAGGCAAATGAATTCAAGGGCCCGAAGGATGTCAAACTCTCCATCATCAGCGCATTCAGCCGGGAGCCCTACGGCACCCTCATCGGCCCCACAAAAGAGAGGGGCGGCGTCAGCGGGATGATCATCAAAGGAGGCTTCATCATTGCAGAATGGGGAGACACGAACAGGGTGGACATGACCTTCAGTGCCACGAAGAGTTACCTATCGACCACATTTGGCCTCGCCATGGATCAAGGTCTCATCGCCGATGTCTATGATCCGGTCCGGGAGTATGTGATGAACGGAAAGTTTGAATCCGAGCACAACTCGAAGATCACCTGGTCTCACCTCCTGAACCAGTCTTCGAACTGGTCCGGCATCCTGTGGGATAAGCCGGATTGGGCGGATCGGCCGCCCCGTGACGTCAAGTGGGACGACCTGAGGAATCGGTCGCTCAAGGAACCAGGGACGAGCTATAAATACAATGACGTTCGAGTCAACCTCCTGGCCTACAGCCTCCTCCAGATCTGGCGGATCCCCCTCCCTCTCGTCCTCAGGGAATACATCATGGATCCCATCGGGGCCTCACCCACTTGGCGCTGGCACGGATATCGAAACTCCTGGGTCGACCTGGACGGGTTGAGAATGCAGTCCGTATCCGGCGGCGGACATTGGGGAGGAGGAATGTTCATCAGCACCAGAGATCACGCACGGTTCGGATTGCTGTTTCTGAGGCGCGGACACTGGAAGGGGAAGCAGCTCCTGAGCGAAAAATGGATTGATATGCTTCAGGAGCCCAGCCCGGCGAATCCGAGTTATGGATACATGTGGTGGCTCAACACCGGTCGGAGGCAGATTCCTAGCGCCCCGGAGTCGGCCTACTATGCTGCGGGATTCGGAGGTAACTATGTTGTGGTGGATAACGAGCACGACCTAGTGGTCGTGGTCCGCTGGGTGGGAAGCACACGTACTTTGGACGGGATCTACAAGCGGATCCTTACCGCCATGGGTGAATCACCGATGGAGGAACGGCCGTGAAAGTACTCTTGATCTACAATTCCTTTGCCGGAGACGGCTCATCCAGTGCTTCCCCAAGATATTCACAGGTTTAGTGAACAGTGCGATCGTTAAAGAGGAAAAATTAAAGCCCGTAAAAAAAAGACGGTGAAAAGCGTGATTTTTTCCGATTGAACGGCTCAATAGAAAAGTTTATAGTGTGTTTTCTGATCGATTAACAAGGAGGAACGATGAGATCCATTAAATTGTTTTTAAGAATGACATTCATTTCAGCGATAGTGATATTTTTTTCCGCACCCGGCGTGGCTGAAGAAATCACGTCAAAAGCCCAACTTCCGGTATTGACAACATCTGCCGGGCAGAGTACGGATGTAATCACAGTAAATATTATTATGGAAGAAGCGGAAATCCTTTATGACTACTGCGATATTCCCGGTCCTGATCTCCTTGCAGAAGGAGTCGGCCTGGGTGGCCGGGAATCAGGCGAAGGGTTTCATGCTGAGGTCTATACTGATCTGGACACTTATCCAGAGGGAACACCCTACAAAACCATTATTTTTGCTATCGGGGCAAGCCTCAAGGGGATGGGAGCATCCGGACTGACCATAGACAGCGAGGTGGCCAGGCTGACAAGCCTCCTCGACTACTGCAAAAAGAACAATATTTTTATCATTGCCATCCATGCCGGAGGTGCGTCCAAAAGAGGACCGGCGGGAAGCGACAATGAAAAAATGATCGATGCCGTGGCCCCCTTTGCCGATTACCTCATCGTTGTAGAAGACAGCAATAAAGACGGACGGTTCACCAAAATTTCCGAGGAAAAGGGAATTCCTGTATCACAGGTGGATTACGCCCTGGATATCGTGTCCATACTACAGCAGGTTTTTCAGTAATCCCAATTTAATTTTAAATAGGAAGTTTTGTTCCTATGCCCTGTTTTTTTGCTTTTTCATAGATCAAACTCGCTGTTGCTATATCCGCAAGAGCAAGGCCCAGATTTAGACAGATGATACGTTCCTCATCCTGTTCTCTACCCGGTTTTTTGCCGGTTACTATTTCTCCCATATCCGCGTATGGATCAGGAGTGTTTTTGAAATACCCGATCTCCCTGTAATACCGGATCTGTTTGATATCATCCGTTGCCAGCTTATCCACAGAATGCAGCGCCTCCCCTTTCCAATAGGAATCAAAATCCACAGAGCATGCAAAAGCTCCTTCATTTAACCAGCCGGCTTCTATGACCGGAGTTGGATTCTTTAATATCGGACCACTTGTCACTACAATATCTGCTCCCTGCACAGCTGAGAATGCTTCAGGAACAGGCTTTATATCCAGTCCCAACTTCCGTTCCATTTCTTCGGCATAGGCTTGCGCGACTTCAGGCAAAATATCATAAGCTTTGACTTTGTTTATATGGAATATATTTGACAAAGCTTCCAGATTGCTTTTTCCCTGTACCCCACATGCCACGATCCCCACTATTGAACTGTCTTTTCTGGCAAGATATTTTGCCGCGACCGCTGTTGCCGCTCCAGTTCTTTTAGCTGTGATCCAAGTGCAATCCATAATGGCTAAAGGTATACCGGTTTCCGGATCATTTAGAATGAGGAGGCCGGATATATAGGGCAATCCCTTTTTAACATTCTCCGGAAATCCGGAAACCCATTTCATCCCTGCTGTTTTAAAAGCCGGAAAATATGCAGGCATGGCATGGATGAAAGCATCCGGTTTCGGATGGATTCCAGGTTTTGGCGGCATCTCCACTCTTCCCTCCCCCTTTTCCTTGAACATGATCTCCAGTGCCCGAATGATCTCGCTCATGGGAAGATCAAGGCTTTTAACATCCTTCTTTGATAAATAAAGCAAAAAGTTATTTTCCATTTTCAAATGTCTTTGTGGCTGTTTTTGAGAGCATTAGTGAACCATTCCCAGATCTTTTTATGAAAATCCATACTGGAAGGTTTTCCACGCAGAAAATCTATAACTGTTGTTTTATCCACATCATCCGGTGTGAATTTATATGTTTTTTCATTGTCCCAGATCCTGGCGAATTCAGGGTGAAACTGCAAACCCAACACATTAGGATAATACTCGTGCTCTATGGCCTCAATGACCTTTTCATCCATGGATGTAGCTGTCACATGAAAACCCTTTCCAATATTTTTTACCACCTGATGATGAGCGCTTAAAATGTAAGGAGTATCTGCAGGGTTCATTCCCATAACCGAAACCAGCATCCCCTCTGCTTTTAGCCTTATAGGATGAAAACTGTATGGAAAAAGATCTTTTTCCGGATAAAGCCTCGAAAAAGGATTGGTATGCCAGACGTCCTTTCCCAATTCGATTACTTCCTCCACATAAGTTTTGCCGTAGATCTCTGACCAGATATCCTGAACCAGTGTCCCTCCTGTTCCCACATTCAGGCTCTGCAGACCGAGACAGAGCCCTAGAACCGGGAATTCCGGCCTGGATTCCAGAAAGGACAAAAAACCAGGGTCCTGAAACCCTCCTATTAGGTGGAAAACAAAGGATATTTCCATAAAACTTCGGACCGGAGTGGTGATTTGAGTGTGGAGATTTGATTGTTCGTTATAAATATAGGGAGGAATATCAGCTCCTCCGAAAAAAACGATGCCGTCAGAGTCATTAAAGATCTTCTTAAATTCGTCCGATAAAGGATTGTTTTGAAAAAGGTTGTCTTTATGAATATCTCCGTTCAGTTCAAGGAATTCCAGCCAATCGATCTTTTCTTCTTTTATAAAATCCTTGGATTTCTGATAGTCTGTTTTTTCCTGCTTGTGATAAACCCCTACAACATTAAGATTCTTTATGGCAAGAAGTCCCTGCTTCCGCAAACCGACCAGTGCTTTTAAGCTGCCGATAGAAGGATATAGAATAGTCAACCGGATCCCATTTTCATTCTGAGTTGATTTGGAAAGAGACTCGGTCTTTCTGCAGGATGACATAAAAGAAAAAAGCAGCAAAAGCGATAATACAACATGCAACAAACGGGTTTTTATCCGGTTATTCTTCATAATAGAGATATCCTACTCATTACCCTATTCCATTGCAATCCAATTTTACAGTATATTTTAAATACAGTATAATTTTGAAAAATGAGTCATAAAATCCACATTGCTCCTCAGAACAGGGTTATCAAAGCAGAAAAAAACGAGATCCTTTCCGATGTCCTGATAAAGGCTGGTATTCCACTCAGCACTTACTGCAATAAAAAGGGCTTGTGCGGGAAGTGTTTAATAAAGATCATAAGCGGATCATATCCACCCCTCTCTGATCTCGAAAAAGATTATCGATTGGCCTGCCAGTTCAGAGTCACTGAAGATATCTCTATCATGATTCCGGAAAAATCCCTTCTGAGAGACATTGCCACCTTAAAAACCGGGATCTCGATGTCTGTGCGTATCGATCCTGCTGTGAAAAAGTACTTTTTCCATATCAAAGGGAAAAATATCTCTACTCCTCAAACACTTTTTGAGTACATAAAATCGGAAATGCAGATCAAAGAACTTATTGTCCCTGATCCCATCACGGAAAATGCGGAGCGTTTACTTCATAAAACTCCCTTTGGGATCACAGCCGTATTCTATGAAGAAAAGGAATTGCTGGATCTGGAATCCGGGGATACGACAGAAAAAAGTTATGGTCTTGCCGTAGATATCGGAACGACTACGATCGTTATAGAATTGATCGACCTCAACACAGGAAAAACCCTGGGCTCTGTTACAGCCTTGAACGGGCAGGTCAGATTTGGGGCTGACATTATCTCGAGGATTAGCCATGCCTATTCCGGACCCAAACAACAGGAGGAGCTTCAGAAAGCCATTGTTAGTACGCTTAATCAAATGATCGGACCTCTTTTAACCAGAAGCCATATAGATCCCCACGACATATACGAAGTCGTGGTTGCAGGAAATACGGTGATGAACCATCTATTTCTTGGAAAGCCTGTCCATACGCTGGCAGTTTCCCCTTTCACCCCATCATTCACTTCTCTGCCTCCGGTTCCAGCCTCCAGTCTCGGACTGAAGATCAATGATTCAACTAGAGTCTTTATTTCCCCGAATATTAAAAGTTTTGTGGGTGGAGATATCTCTG
>CBDVEQ010000084.1:0-10897 GCA_965373045.1 uncultured bacterium
AATCCTTTATTGAAAGCTATGACCATCCAAAATAAATATGGGAATCGGCATTTTTTATGAATAATCCAGATCTGGGTTGGCGTAGCAGTATATACAACTATGCGGACAGCTCTGCCTGTAGCTGCCGATATCCACCGAATCGGTGCAGCGGCAGTCCTTTCTCTGAGATGGGTCTTTTTTGATCGAGGCTTTTTCCTGTTGAGGATGAAGCTTTCTTAACATGCGGCCGTCGATGCATGCTGAAGGCGAGATCCCGGGCAGGTTTTCCAAATATTTCTGGCAGCATGAATACAGGTTTAATCCCCAATGGGCTGCAACCTCTGAAAGATAACAGGCATCTCTCCTCTTCTCCGCGATCGAAGGATCTCGATAGTTAAAACTATATTTTGCCGCCCTTTTTCGCGACTTCCCATACCATAGCGCAAAACTGAAACGGATATCTGTTATGCCATGCCGGCTGACTTCAGGAGCAATGGATTCAAACAATCGAAGATTTGTTCTGAGTCGATCCCCTTCCATCCAATAGACTACAGGATCAAAACGGATGGAGATCCTCTCAGGATGACCAACGATATTTAAAAGACCGTTGATCTGCTTTAATGCATCCTCGTACTTAATAACTTCCCTTTCTATAAAACTGCCTCCCAGTCCGGTTATGGTAAAATGCAGGTAGAGTTGATCAAAATCTTTGAGGACATCTCTTAGGCCGAAGTGGTTTTTCAGAAGAGGAAGAAAATTCTTAGACCACAGGACTATGGTGTGGATGTTTTCGGGTTTGAGATCAACCGTGTACACATGACCGGATGGGCCAAAAACACGGACACTTTTTTCCCTGAAGACACCGGCAGTCCATTCAGGGAAAAACGCTACAAGATCTGATCGTCTAGAGGCGCTAATAATTTTCTTCATCTTACCTGACTTATTCATAAAATTCGACGACACCCAAATATACTTCTAATGATTTTAGCTCCTAACATTGATTTTCCCAAACTTCAGGATTAAAGCTATTTTCAATTGTCTTATTTTGACTCTATGTCGTCGTATTTTACCCTCCGGGCAAGCCGATATCACCGCAGTGGCTTCGTCGTGTTCCGTTCGCAGTATATTAATACAGCTTCACGAACCACTTCTCGCAGCTACGGCAATCTCGACCCGTGAATAATCCAGGGACCTGACTTATTCATAAAATTCGACGACACCCAAATATACTTCTAATGATTTTAACTTGACACCATGGGATGATGACCCTAGTATTTTATCTGTTCATTACAAAGGATACAATGACTGTTCTGAAAGCCGAAAAACTTGAAAAAAGCTATGGCCGGCGTATGGTTGTCAAAGGAATCACGATCGAATGTAAGACAGGCGAGATAATAGCGCTTCTGGGACGGAATGGAGCAGGGAAAACAACCACTTTTCAGATGATCGTCGGCCTCCTCAAACCTGATACTGGGGAAATCTTTCTAGATGCCAAGAATATCTCCAAATATTCCACAAATAAAAAATCCAATATTGGCATCACCTATCTCCCCCAGGAAAATTCCGTCTTTCTGAAGACATCAGTGGAAAAAAACATCACCATGATCCTGGAACTTCTAAAATACAACAAAAAAGAAAAGACCGAACGAACAAAACTCCTTCTCAAGGAACTGGGGCTGCTGCACTTAGCCCATCAGTCGGCGCACAGTCTCTCAGGCGGAGAGAGGCGCCGGCTTGAGATATGCCGTTCCCTTGCAATAAAACCGAAATTTCTTCTTCTGGACGAACCCTTTACCGGAATTGATCCCATCACCATCAAAGAACTTCAGAAAATCCTGCTCACTTTAAAAATGAGGGGGATCGGGATCATTTTATCCGACCACAATGTCAGGGATACGTTTAAAATCACAGACAGGGCCTATATTATAGATGAAGGGGAAATATTTATAGAGGGTACTCCAGAAAAGATCACTGCAGATGCGCTTGCGAGAGAAAAATTCTTGGGGGAAAACTTCAAATTTGGTGAAGAGATCCAGCTTAATCTTTTCGGGGAAAAAGATGATCTCCAAGACTCCTACCCAGAAAAAAGAAAAATAGAAAAAAATATTTAAACAGAAAAATTCCCAGTAGAATAAGCACCCATTCTGTCGAAGAAGAAATCAGTCGGAACACGGAAAGTCCGAGCATCCTGGACGCCAGCCATACCGCAAGAAACCAGACTCCTGACACAAGAAGGAGATCAAACAATCTGCTCTTTATCCAGCGCAGAAGCCCTGATTGATGATCCGGTATCAAACCCAGGACCTCGGTTGATTCTTCGTCTGCAACCAGAGGGAATCTTTCTTCCTGAAAGGACTGCTCTTTTTCTTCTTCCAGTGGCTCTTCTTCTATACCGTCCGGTTTTATTTCAGTCTCCACGTCCAAAGAAACTTCATCTTCTTCTGCTTTATCATGACTTATCGCCTTGGCCCAGGGAGGCAATCCGGTTTCCGTATCCGCAGGAACTGGTATTCCCTTTCCTCTCTCTTTTCTAAGAGTATTCAGAAATTGCTCGATATCCTTTTTTTCCTTTTCCACAGGATCAAAGATACTCATCTGGTCTCCGGTCCTGTAGGAATCATCTTCCTCCTCTGGTTTTGTTTCAGTTTCCTTGTCGGCTTCGGATTCCGGTTCTTTAATTTCCTCCATTGTCACAAATTCCTGTGATTCTGTTTGAATATCCGCCCTCTCCGGAGGAGTTTCGGGAAGGGGTTTTGAGGATGTTTCCTCTTTTTCGAAATCAAGCTCATCTTTTTCATTAATGTTTATATGATAGACTGAATCCTCGATTCCCTTGGGACTATCTTCTGGTTTTTCGGGAATTTCCCCGGATTCTTCCCCTGCTGGTTCTTCTGGCTCTTCTATTTCTTCCGGCTCATCTGACACAACTTTATCATCATCTTCTGACAGATCTTGCGGTTGCTCCTTAACATCCTCAGATTCAAAAACTGTTCCTATTTCTGTTGGCAGTTCGATCTCTTCCGAAGGAAGCTCGGATTCATCAGATTCCGGCTTTTCGGGTTCAACTTCATCATCGAGGATCTTTTCTCCGGGGATATCTTCTTCGATAAATTCATCTTCAGGAAAAAGAAGCTTTGTACCGCAGTTAGAGCAATATTCGGCACTGTCATCGATAATGGCTTTGCAGTATGGACACCTTTTAATGGTCATCACTCTATTTATAATAAGAAACAGAAGACTTGTCAAACTCCTATTTTCTTCCCTTTGTCTGCAGGATATATTGACAATCGACAACAAATCAAATAACAATAGATTCCTGGTCGGGCGATTAACTCAGCGGCAGAGTGCTACCTTCACACGGTAGAAGTCACTGGTTCAAATCCAGTATCGCCCACCACATCGTTTTCAGCAGCTTACCTACCTTTTTTTCATTTCCTGTGACCAATTTCGTGACCAATACCAGTCATTCAGTCAAACTGGACCTTTTCCATTCTAAAATAAGAATGGCGTGAAATATAACATTAAACGCCATTTCATTCGCTAATTATCAAATCAAAACACAAAGCATATTGTTCTGACTATATATGAGTAGATTAAAGAGGCTAGAATCTCAGAATCAGTATAAGACCTCAGCCTCGCCGTGCTTCTTGATAAGTTTGTCGATATCCTTGTTTATTAAGTCCCTCCTCATAAGGACAGCTTCGATTTCTTTATCTGTTAGATATTTTCCGACAATATCTTTCATCAATTCAAAATTCAAGGCCTTTAATTTCTCTACAAAAGCCCGGGGAAGCTTTCTCATGATCTTTGGGCCTGCTGGATGTTTTTCGGTATAGATAAGTTCAGTAGAGAATTTCTTGGAAGTTCTGAAGCTTCGCGAGTGGTCAATGAGTATCATCCGCCAATCCTTTGTTATAAGGATATTTCCATAATGTCTATCTTCGTTGGCAATAAGGTTATCAAATGCCCTGTGCAAATAAGTTGCATTATTCCAATAATAGACTTTATCGGAGGGAGTTTTAGTTTTTTCCCTCGCTTTTCTCCTTAAATCCATCTCAGCAGTTACCCATAATTGACAGCAGCCTCGTTTTCCCTGAAACTCTCTTTCAATAGTAGGAGGAACCATGTTCAGTTCTAAATATCTATCCAAGCGGTAGGCAGCTATTTCCCATTTCCAGCCTTCAAGATATCCCTTTTGCAAACCCACCGGATTTTTCCACAGGACATTACGCTTTATTCCATCCTTTTCAAGGGCGAGTCTCCAAGGCGCAGTTACAGCTTCTCCACCTCCCAACTGTCTTTTACCGGTAATTTCTGCTGTCTTAAGAAATTCCTCCCATTTTGCATCTTCTGCAATTTCTTCTGGAGTAAATTGAGCTATCGACAAAAAATGAAAACCAAGGAAAATTGTAAAGAATAAAACGGTCATCAGTCTTTTTTTCATTTTTTTCCTCCATTTTAAGATCAAATCAATATAAGACTTCGTCCTCACCGAGTTCTTTGATCCGCTTTTTGAGCCAGCCGATTATTAAATCCCTCCGAATCAGGACAGCTTCTATCTGTTTATCTGTGAGATATTCGCCGACTGTATCTCGAATAAGTTTAAAGTTTAAGGACTTAAGCTTTTCAACAAAAGCCTTCGGGAGTTTCTTCATCAGTTTTGGGCCGCCTTTATATTTTTCGTCAAAGATGAGAGTTTTTGTGTATTTTTTGGATGATCGAAACGCACGGGAGTGGTCGATAAGATTCATACGCCAGTCTTCAGTATAGAGAACATCTCCTATATTCCGGTCTACGTTGGCAATCAAATTATCCCAGGCTCGCTGCAGATAAGTTGCCTTACTCAAAGGATAAATTCTGTAAGAGGGGGTCTTGATTTTTTCTTCTTGTTTTGTCCTGAGCATTATTACATTTTCTATCATCAATTGACATGAGCCCTTGTTTCCCTGAAATCTTTTTTCCACTGTGGGCGAAACCATATTCAATCCTAAGAACTTGTCCAGGCGATAGGCTGCGATTTCGCATTTCCAGCTATCAAGATATCCTTTGAATCTGCCCTCTGGATTTTTCCATAAAGCTCTTCTTGTGACTCCATCTTTTTCAAGGACGAGTGTCCAGGGTTCTGTAACTGCTTCACTCTTAGGGAAATCTTTACTAGAGCTGATGATTTTTGCTTCCTGCAAGAATTTTTCCCATTTGGTTCTTTCGGCAATTTCTTCATCAGTGAATTGGGCAAACATCGGAAAAAAGATGCCCATGGCAACAAACAGAAAAATAAAAATGAAATGCCTCTTTCTCATCTCTTGCCTCCTTATCGGATTTAGCATTTCTATTCGGGAAAATGCTCATGCTTTTTCCTCCACACCCTTAGATAAGAAGGTTGAATCCCCCTGTCAAGGAACCGAGAGACTTTTGCATATTATTGCGGACTATTGCGTATCTCCGTCCCTTTTAAAGCAGAAATTCGCTTTTGCGCTTCGATAACTCTTGGATTGCCTGAATCGGCGTTCTCGAGAATTTTTATGAATTTTTCATATTGTTTTATGGCCTCCTCTCTCTGTCCTGTCTGTTCGAAAATTTTTCCCAGCATAAAAAGAGCATTTCTATATTTGTCCCCATACCAGAGTTTGCCAGTGGTCAATTGGGTGACCTTTTCATATTCTTCCAAAGCAAGCGCAAAATCGCCTGATCTGTAATACGCCGTTGCCAGGGACTCGATAAACAGGGCATGGGCCATGGGAAGTCGAAAATGCCATTCATAATGTTGAAAGGGAAGATGAGCGATTGCTTTTTTAAAATTTCCGATCGCCTTTGATAAGGCCTTTTTTTCGAGCTCTATTTGCCCTATCAGATGGTAATAGTATCTCATGAGTTTCCTGTTTAACCCATTTTCAATCAGGCTTCCGAGTCTTTCCGCTGTTTGCTGTGCTTCATCGAATAGTTTCATATTGACATAGATGAGTCCCATAAGGTGGAGGCTTTCAATCTGTCTGCGCATCGACTCAGCTTCAACAGCTAGCTTAAGGGCTACTTTGCTTTCTTCAAGAGCCTTATCTAGATTTCCCGATACTAAATAGAAGTAAGTGAGGTCTAAATGAATCTCATGTTTCCAGCTTAATTCTTTAATATCGTTCGCAAAGACGACTCCCTGCAGAAGCTGATTCTCTGCGTCATTATACCTGCCCTGAAGGAGGTAGAGAGACCCTAAAAGCCTATACGCAGAGGCGACATCTCTGTTTATTCTCGAATCCAACATATTGAGATATTCTCTTTCCGCTTTGTCTCGTTCATTTGAGCAGTGATAAATATAGCCCTTAATGTCCGAATTCCACGGTTCAAGCTTTTCTGCTTCTTTATGAGCGAGGTCATAGCTTCCCTGACAAAGGTATGAAAATGCCAACAGCCAGCGGATCGAATAGTATTCTGAAATGTCGTGCAAATAATTTTCTAGATATTTTGCAGCCTTATTGTATATCCCTTTGGCTTCATAGGCTGATGCGATTCCTCTATACGGAAAATAGGATATTTCCTGGTTCTGTACGAACACTTGATATTGTTCAATGGCTTTATCCCATTGTTCAAGCATGAAATACAGATTTGCGAGATCGTTTCCTCTGAGATCATCCGGATAGTCCTGGATGAGCTTCAAACCTGCGGATATGGCTTTATCCCATGTTTTTTCTGAAGAGCTGTAGAATAAAAGTTCAAAATGATAGCGATCTCTATCTGAGATTCTATCGCTGAATTCTAAAGCCCTTTCCGCATATTTACGGCTCTTGGATTGAAGCCCCAAATTGTTGTAACTATCTGAAATGGATCTAAGGGCCAAGGCAAATCCCGGATCGAATTCCAGGGCTTTCTCCATAGATTGGATGCTTTTCACGTACTCATCGCGGTTATGAAAATTTCTCCCCTCGATATAGAGTCTGTTCGCTTCAGGATGGTCGGTTCTTACTTCTCCGACCCGCTCATCGATATCATGGGCGATGGTTTCATCCGTAAGATTGAGAAACGATTTTATCTTTTTCGTGAGTTTGTCAATCAGTAAAGAAAAATCTGATTCTAATCCTTCGACCTTATAGGCTCCAACCGATTTCATAGATAGAGTTTCAATTATGTCGACATCGATCCTGAAGGTTTCTCCAAGTTTGATATATCTGCCCAGAATGATGTGCGATGCATCGAGCTTCAGGCCCACTTTTATTAAATCTTCCGACGAGAAGTTTTGAGCATTTGACAAGTCCTGCTCAATGAGAATGGAGGATATCCTATTTTCACGAACGACAAAGACATGTTTGGATTGTGAGAGGTCTGTGACCAGCATGCCTGATAAGCCCAGGCTGAGGTGATTCAAATCAATATCTCCAGAGTTGTTGGAAAATGGCATTATCACAACGGAAGGTTTTGATGAGGGGAGTTGTACAATTTCATTTTTTCGGAAAAATGGCAGAATTACTAAGGCGAGAAAAACGAGGAAGATACAAGCTAATACGAAAATGGCCTGGATTTTGTTCTTTTGGAAAAGGGAAGAAAGGATATTCCTTTTGACTAGTTCTCCTTTGTGTAGCTTTTCCTGCAGCCAGCGGTCCAGCTCTTTTTTATAGGCGAATACTCTGGCTTTGGGCGAATCCTCTATTCTGTGCACAGGAAGCCCGTGCTTCTTCTCCCAGTACTGACAGGTGCGTATATTTCGATTGAGATAAGCAGAGATTTCCTTCCAGGATTCTAGGAGTTCCTCTTCCATTTTCTGTTCCCGTTTTATAAAAGTATTTTATCGATAGTTTATTGTCAAATCCAAAAAGATATTCCTATCGAACCCAAATTAGGATAGACCTCTTCCCATATAACAGAAAGTGCTTTAAAACGCCTTATTGTTGCTAAGGTTGCTTGAAGCCAAAATAAAGAAATGTAGTGCAGGAGGAGGGAGTCGAACCCATCCCCACCGTGAGGTAAACCGAATTTTGAGTCCAGCGCGTTTTTATTTTCTATTCTATAACTATTAAGTCTTGGATTCATGATACCAAAACTGTGACCTAACTGTGACCAATATTTGTCAAGAATATAGAAAAATCCATCAGTAGAAGTCGGAGGTTCGAATTCTCTATCGCCCACCGACCTTTCCTAAGACGGCATCGAGCTTCCCCCTCAAAATCCTTGACCAACCCTCCTCTTAGTTCTGTTCATCCAACGGGAGGCCGATCCGGCGCAGCAGGTCCTGGAAGCGCGGGTAGGAGCGCAAGGGGTTCCAGGGAGGCATACCGATATAGGGCAGGTTGGGATCGTGCTCCTCATAGGCCTTCTCGAGCCAGTCGATGGCCCGGTCGTAGTCGCCCGGCATCGAGATACCGAAAGGCGATGCCACTGGCCCCGAACTCACCCCAGCCGGACTTCTCGTACCGTGCTGCCAGGACGTCTGCGATGCCCCGCTGTGCACCCTCGTAGCCGCCTTCTTCGAGGCCACGCTCGAACGCCGCCACACGCTCAGGGTCGGGGGCGATTCTCTGTCGCTGATGGGCCAGCTGTTCATCGCGCATCCCCTTTGCAATGAAAACATCCTGCTGCACGCTGCCGGCAATCGGTATGCCAGGCCACATGTCCTTCGCGGTGCTGGCCGCGGCCAAAGCTTCGTCGAAGCGCCGATTGTACACCAGGACCACTCCGTAGAGAGCATGGAACAGCGGGTTTAACGGGTCCAGTTCGAGCGCCCGCTCCATGTACGGCAGGGCCTCGTCGGTGCGCCCCATGTGCGCCAAGAAGTGTGAGTAGTACGCATGCGCATCCGGATAGTTGGGGTTGAGCTTGAAGGCCTGTTGGAACGCTGTTTCTGCACTCTCCCAGTCCCATTCACCCCAAGCCCTGACGAGTGACAACGCATAGTGAGCTTCCGCAAGCGTTTTGTCCAACTCCACGGCTTTCTCCGCCGCCGCCTTTGCTAGTGGTACTGTCTCATTGCGTTGTGCTAATCCCATTTGATAGCGTCCTGTCCAGACGAGGGAGACACCCACATGGGCCAGTGCATTGTTCGGATCTATCTTCAAGGCTAATTCGAAGTACTGAAGCGCTATCTCAAGTTCCTGTGGAGTAAGTTTGTTCCAGTGAAACTGCCCCTTGAGATAGGCATCGTAAACTTCTGGATTGACCTGGCTGGCGCTGGTAATGCGTGTCATTTCTTCAGCGGTCAGATTGACTTGAGTTTTATCGGCAATGGCCTGTGCCATTTCGCTGTACATCACCAACACATCGGTCATAGCCCGGTCATAGGTCTCAGTCCAAAGGTTCCGCTCCTCGGGAAACACATCGATCAACTGCACTCTGATGCGCACGCTTTCACCGACCTGGTACACCGATCCCTCCACCACAGCATCTACGTTCAACTCCCGCGCAATCTCCTGCAAAGGTTTCTCCGCACCTTTGTACTGCATAACCGATCTGCGGGAAATCACCCGCCAAGCTCCAATTTTAGCCAGCTGGCCGATCAACTCATCTGTAGCACCATCGACAAAATATTCCTGCCCAGCATCACCTGTGAAGTTTTCAAGCGGCAGGACTGCAATCGATTCTATGGCCTCTTCTGCACGTCCCGTGAAAAGACTGAGTGCTAACACAGTCATTATGATGAGGAGACCTGCTGCGCCTGCATAAAGAATGGCCCTCTTTCTTCTGCGCAGCTTTGATTTCCTCAGTCTGACTTTGATCTCGTCTGGTACTATCCCTGCTGATATGGATTTCAAATCATCTAAAAGGTCATCTATTTGTTGGTATCGCTCATCCGGACTCTTCTCAAGGGCCTTGGCCACAACTTGCTCTATGGATATAGGAATATCGGATCGCAAGTCCGTGATCGGCTTGGGCTGCTCATTCAGGATGGAATACACAACACCTTGATCATGCTCCCCTTTGAAAGGTAACTGACCAACGAACATCTCATACAGAACCACACCAAATGACCAGATGTCTGTACGATGATCAACCTCTTCCCCATGGGCTTGCTCAGGAGACATGTAGGCAATTGTCCCCATGGTCATCCCTTCCTTGGTTAACAGAGTGCTTCCTGTCATCCTGGCCAATCCAAAATCCATGATCTTTGCCTGATCTCTTTCGTCCATCATGATGTTGGCACTCTTGATGTCCCTGTGTACGACTCCTTTCTTATGGGCTTCCTGCAATCCTTCTGCGACTTGTGTGGCAATCCTCAGGGTTTCCTCAAGCTCAAGGGGACCTGATTCAATCTTCTTCTTTAAGCTCTGACCTTTAATATAGGCCATCGAGATGAAGGTCTTCTCCTCAGCCTCATCAAATTCATAGACAGTACATATATTAGGATGATCCAGGGCAGCAGCAGTCTGGGCTTCCCGCATGAATCGCTCTTTGACCTCTAAGATGTGGATTAACTCAGATGTGAGAAACTTCAGAGCAACAGTGCGCTTCAGTTTAGTGTCATGAGCTTTATAGACAACACCCATCCCCCCTCTACCCAGCTCTTCTATGAGCTGATATCTGCCTGCAAAAGTTGCCCCATTGATTAAATTCTTGACAGGTGTTTGGAGAGTCTTGGTGTGGGAACTATAGATTTCCTCTGAGATAGGAAGCGGAGTCGCGCACTCTTTACAAAACTTAGAGTCATCGGGATTATCTTTTTGACATTTGGGGCACTTAACTATCATTTTCACCGGGATTTACCAGAAAGACAACAAGATTCTTGCTTGAGGCTCACTTTATCCTTATCTATGCTCTAGCAATTATTATCATAGCAGGGAATATGATGTCAATTGAACGAGATAGTTCCAGTAGACCTCTCCCCATGTCATGCAGGTTTCATACGAAATGCCGAAATTTGCTCGCTAATGCGTACGGTTGCTAAAGTAGAAGTCACAAGTTCAAATCCTGTATCGCCCACCATTTATATCATCTGATATCA
>CBDVEQ010000085.1:0-10876 GCA_965373045.1 uncultured bacterium
AGCTTATCTACAACACGCAGGCTCTGTTTGTAATGAGTAAAACCTGAGGGAAGAAGTTTAGCCAGTGTCTGTTCGCCCGCATGGCCAAAGGGCGTATGTCCCAGGTCATGTCCCAGAGCTATGGCCTCGGTCAGATCTACGTTCAACCGGAGAGCCTTGGCGATCGTCCGGGCGATCTGGGAGACCTCAAGTGTGTGAGTCAGACGGGTTCTGTAATGGTCACCGTAGGGTGAAAGGAAGACCTGGGTTTTATGCTTGAGCCTGCGGAAGGATTTACAGTGGATGATACGGTCCCTGTCTCTTTGAAATTCTGTCCGGATAGAATCAAGTTTTTCCGGCCTCATCCGCCCTTTGGATCGAGTGCTTAGACAGGCTTTCTCGGAAAGTGTCTGCTGTTCGATCTCTTCCAGGTTCTCTCGAATATTCATGGTACTGCTACGCTCCGCTGTTCAATGGCCAGGGATTACGAAGCTGCGCCTGTTTGATCATCAACTTCGGAACAGGGAAACTGATCTCGCTCCGGCAGGACAGGCCCACCTTCTCTATAACCATCTGAAGGGCCTCCTCGATGCCGATCCGGTTCATCATGGAAAATGGGCCTTCCTTCCAGCCAAATTCGGTCCGGCAGAACCGGTCCAGATCCTGAATGCCGGCAACTCCGGCATCTGCCAGCTCTACAGCAACCATGAAGGCAACCGCCTGAAAACGCTTTGTTAAAAGCTCCAATACCAGGAGGTCTTCAGGCCCTTTCAGGGCATCTTTGTCCGAGACCCATTTTAAAACAGATCGATCCCCGGAATTTTTATACTGCTCCAACCTAGACAGAAAACATTTTGGCGGAGAAAAAAAATTGTCATAAACAAGAAGGATCGGATCCTGCCGGTCTTTGGTATAGGACAAAGCTCTCATCATGGCTACCGCCTCTTCAATTCCAATCTCATCCATTCTGGATAGAAATCCTTCAGGTGAAATAAAAGCCCTTTTTGCGGCAGCCTCGATCGTAGGAATATCTCTTTCCTCATCGAGCATCCGGCCGGCTTCCACCAGGAGCGCTGTCAGCAAGAGATTGGCCGCTCCCCCCTTGCGGTCTATTTTCAAGGGGAAAGTTTCAGGGATCAAGAATAAGGATTTTTTTTCTGTCATGGAAACCACCTGTTTAAAAGTGACATTATAGCATAATCAAAACAGCTTGACATAGGAACCAGAGTTTGATTTTCTTGATATTTCAGCCCTATTCCATTATCTTTAGAATCGGAAAAGAAATATCATGATCGAAAATAATGTCAAGAACCTATTATCCGAGATTCCGGAGGGAGTTTCCCTTGTCGCCGCGGCCAAGGCCCGCACTCCGGATGAAGTCAAAAGGGCAATCGATGCCGGCATCCGTTACATAGGGGAAAATTACATTCAGGAAGCAGAGGAGGTTTATCGTGCTGTCGGACACCGTGTCAACTGGCACTTTATCGGCCACCTTCAGAAAAACAAAGTTAAAAAAGCAGTGCGGATCTTTGATATGATCGAAAGCGTAGACTCCTTTGAGCTGGCTGAGGAGATCGGAAAACGATCTGGCCAGGCAGCCCGGATCATTTCTGTTCTCATAGAGATAAACAGCGGGCGTGAGCCGCAAAAATTCGGTGTCCTTCCGGAAGATGCAGAAGAGCTGATATACAAGGCTGCGGCCCTGCGCAACCTCCGTATCAAGGGGCTAATGACAATGGGACCCCGGGCCGGTGACCCGGAAGATTCGCGATCCTATTTTGTAGAAACAAAAAAATTATTCGACCGCATCAAGGCGCTGGATATTGATGAAGTGGAAATGACCTATCTTTCTATGGGGATGACCAATTCCTACAAGATCGCCATCCAAGAGGGAGCTAATATTGTACGCATTGGTACAAAGATCTTCGGCCCCAGGTTAAACTAGGATATTGTCTGTCCAGCCTAGTTTAACAACTTCAATCTTTTTTGGATCAAAGTTCCCGAGATGGTGACGGGTATCGGCAAGCTCCACATGCTTGGCTGAAGTACTCAGGGGTTTGAATTCCCCAAAGTATTCCATTCGTTTGGCTTCAATGATGCGGAGTCCAGTAGCATCCACAGCCACCACATCCCGCCCCACGATAAATCCTTTGTATTCCCATACATATTTTCTATTGTAGCTGTGTGGCCCCACCCCGTGGAACTGGGGATTGAGCATGACCAGAATATTGAGCTTTGTTTTTTTTGCCAGGTCAAAATCATGCCATATCTTGCCCAGATCCGCGCATGAGTCGCCATGCCAGGCAGAAGGCTGTGGCGTGAACATGATGTGATTCTTGATTAATGACCCCACACCGGACCAGTGGTGAGTGCGGGCGGGCCGGGCATTGATCAGGACCGTGGCTTTCTGAAAGACCGGATCCCGCCGGACCCCCCTGTCCGAAATGGCGATATTTTTTTCAGGAACGCCTGCGTCCATGACCCTTTTTTTGATGGCCTGTTCCACTTCCGGAGTGGTCGGTATGTAGCGCCAGACATTGGTCTTGATGCCTACAATATCCGAGGGTTTTACGATCGTTTTCCATGCAGCAACAGGATCGTTCTTTCCGAACAGTTTCATGACCGCATCATCCAGCATCGTCTGAACAATGCCGGCATCAGGCTTGTTCAAACCGGAAAGAACGCCCTTGTTCCGAATGAGAATAACCTTTGATCTCCCTTTGTCCTGATTCAGGGCCGGAAATGTCAGGCCTCGAGCCATGACTGCCCCAGCAAACGGAGATACAGCCGCCACACGCAAAAAATCCCGGCGAGACAGGATTTTCTTTTTCATATTATCCTCCATTACTGATCTATTTATGAATATTATTAATCAGGGCCTTGGCAAATGCCTTTGTCGGCGATTCAAAAACAATGGCCAGAAGAGAGTCCCGGGTCTGGGCTGCAGTCCAGGTCCCATTCTCTGTCTGGACGATCCCCGGCTCAATTGTGTCCGTCATGTAGACCGTGATAAAATTGGCCTTAGCTTTATCAGCATCGGCTGCCCCTGCATAACGAACAACAATCAGACGGCTCTGCTGATCATTTAAAGTATAAACCGCAAGAGCAGCTTCTGTGGTATTATCCAGAAAAAGTATATTCTCATCAGCCACAAAAAAATGATAATTTAAAATAATTGGGCTAAAGAAATAGCGGACACTGTCTTTAACAAGGTTTTCCCCGGGAAATAGTGCGACCAGCCCGGGCTTTTTTCCTTCCTCTGCAATTAACGAAGTTATGGCTTTTCCCAGGGCCAGCACAGCTTCTCTGGCCTCCTCGGTTTCCTCTTCAGAAAAGATCGAGGCAAAAATCCGTCCCTTCCAAAAAGAAAGGAGCCCTCCTTTATAAACCGAGCCCTGCCCGATACCGGCATCTTCTCCATCCAAATCATGGGTAAAAACTCCAAACGCGTTTCTAGCCGTACCCATATCAAATACATCAGCTATGATATCGGGCTGCCCGTCCAGGGCGTAGCGCCGGCCAAGAAGCAGTTTAAAGCGATAAGCACGGTAGACCTCGCCAGCACCGTTGATATAGTCAAAGATGGTTTCCTGATCAAATATCTGGTCAGTTTCGGACGGCGTCCATCCATGGATCTCGCCCGGAAGAAGACCGGCCAGATTCAACTCTCCTTTTGCCTTTGAGTTGCTGCACATGAACTGTGTCCCTCCGGTCAGAAAAATAAGCAGAAGACTAAATAATATTTTTCTCATTACTAGAAATATTATCAGATTAATCGATGAATTGCGATGAATTTACGGAGAAACCGTACAGCCTCATCACCAAGCAAGATTTCCCGTTTCATATTATTTCTTTAAATTAGCAATATATTGACCTTGTATTTAATCAAAAATCAGACTGAATCTCAAGGAGTACCCCTATTTATATAAACTCTATTAATTCTATAATTTTATGTTGAATTATCCATTTTTGTAGGTTATTATTTCTTTTTAATAATACAATCCACAGGGGAAATATTTATGATCAGACTATCTACAAAAGGAAGATACGGGACTCGTCTTATGCTGAACCTTGCAAATAATTACAGCAACGGACATGGTGTGGTTATTCTGAGGAGCATCTCTCAAACCGAGGATATATCCATCCGATACCTTGAACAGATCATTATCCCGTTAAAGATAAATAAGCTCGTTAAAAGCATCAGGGGTGCCGGGGGCTGTTATATATTATCACGCCCTCCAACCAGGATCAAAATACAAGAGATCCTGGATGCTCTGGAAGGCACATGTGATCTGGTGGAATGTGTTGAAGACAAAGATTTCTGCCAACGCTCAAACATCTGCGCTGCCCATGAGATCTGGCAGAAAGCCAGCAATATACTCAAAGAATATTTCGGAAAAATATCTCTTCAGGACCTTCAGCGGATCGAAAAACAGAAGGCGGGAAAACCATGATCATTGCATCTCTAGCTATATTCCCCACCAGTGAAGGAGTATCCGTCAGTAGATATGTCAAAGAAGTCATCAAAGTCATCGATGAATCGGGCCTCAAAAGCCGTACCGGCGGCATGAATACAACCATAGAAGCTCCGGACCTGGAAACCCTGTTCAAGGTGATCCAGAAAGCCCATGCCGTCCTGGTCAATATGGGCGCAAGAAGGATCCATATAGATCTTAACGTGGACCACCGCCTGGACAAGGAAGCATCCATCGACTCTAAGCTAAAAGCCCTCGGAAAATCCTGACATCCCTGGCAGGTGATAATCATGATGGCACAAAAAAAGATCGATTCCCTTCGGCGGCTTATGAAGAAGTACAGGATCAATGCCTATCTCATCCCAAGCACTGACCCGCATCAGAACGAGTATGTGCCCGAGTTCTGGCAGCGGAGAAAATTTATCAGTGATTTCACAGGATCAGCCGGTGAGGTTGCAGTCACAGACACTAAGGCCGGCCTTTGGACAGATTCCAGATACTTCATCCAGGCAGAACAGCAGCTGGATGCGCAGGTGTTCACACTTTTCAAAGCAGGACTTCCTGATGTCCCAACCATCAATGACTGGCTGCTCAAGGAGCTGAAGCCCGGGCAAATACTGGGTGTGGATCCGCAGGTCATTTCCCTTAACAGCTTCAAAAATATGGAAACAACCCTGGCCAAGGGGAAAATCAAGATCAAGTGTATTTCAAAAAACCTGGTCGATTCCGTCTGGAAGGACAGGCCTGCTCCTCCACATAACTTAATAAAGGTCCATGAGGAAAAATATGCTGGAGAATCAGTAACATCAAAGCTGAAAAGGCTGAGAGAAAAGATGGCTGGGGAACATGCGGAAGCCCATGTCATCACAAGGCTGGATTCAATTTCCTGGCTTTTCAACATCAGGGGTTCGGACATAAAATACAACCCCGTGGTCATTGCCTATGCCATTATCGAACCTGACAGAGCCTCTTTTTTTGTGAACGAAAGCAAAGTGACAGATGCCATGAAAAAGACACTCAGCGGGCTGGTTTCCCTCCGGCCTTATGAAGATATGGAAGAAGAACTCAGGCAGATCGCAGAGAAAAAAAACCGGATATGGATCGATGGCAGTACGTCTAATCAGCATATCATAGACATCATCGACGGCGAAAACCGTATCCTCAACAAGCCCGGACCCATCGTTTTATTTAAGGCACTGAAAAATAAAACAGAGATCCAGGGAATAAAAAATGCCCACATCCGGGACGGAGCAGCAGTTGTTAAGTTTTTAGCCTGGCTGGACACGACTGTCGGTCAAACAGAAGTAAGCGAGATCAGCGCGGCGGATAAACTGACAGATTTCCGTTCCCACAACAACTTATTTCAGGGACTCAGTTTTGAAACTATCTCCTCTTATGGGAACCACAGTGCGATCGTCCATTATGCGCCAACACCTGAGTCCGATGCGATCTTGAAGCCTGAAGGGATCTACCTTATTGATTCAGGAGGCCAGTATCTGGACGGCACTACAGACATCACCCGTACCATCGCTCTCGGCCCGCCCACAGAAGAAGAGAAAGACCGTTTCACCCGGGTCCTGCAGGGCCTTATCGGGCTGTCCTCCACATCATTCCCGAAAGGAACAGTTGGCAAGCAGCTTGACACCATCGCCCGTCTAGCTCTCTGGGAAAAGGGATTGAATTTCCTGCATGGGACCGGCCATGGAATAGGGCATTATCTCAATGTTCACGAAGGTCCTCAGGCCATCTCCTATTACCGCTGTATCGGAATTGCCTTTGAACCCGGAATGGTCCAGTCCATTGAACCCGGATATTACAAAGAAGGTGAATACGGGATGAGAGTGGAGAACGTCACTATTGTTGTTCCAAACAATAACTTAGGTTCCAGAGAATCAGAATTTTTCACCTTTGAAACTTTGACCCTGTGCCCTATCGACCGGAACCTGATCGATAAAGAACTTATGTGTGCCAAAGAGATCGACTGGCTGGACCGGTATCACAAAAAAGTGTTTGAAACTTTGGCCCCACTCTTGAATGAAAAGGAAATAGCCTGGCTTATCAAAAGCACCCAACCCATCTGACTTGGATCATTCATGAAATCGACCGAAACCTGACATTATTTTTCTTTTTTAAGCACTAGTGATTATTGATTTTTTTAGAGGATGATTGTTTCTTTACTAGTTTTAATCGATTAAAATTTATTTTCGGTCGCTTTCACCCTTCGGGCAGGCCGATCTGCTTTCAGCTTTCCCCTTTTATTCTTTCACTTGAATCCTTGATCCCTTGATTCCTCGAACCCTTTTTTTCAAAGTATCGCAAATTTTTATGAATAAAACTGGCATAATTTAAACGGTAAGAATAATATTATTACAGGAGAAAAATAAAATGATTAATTTCGGAAAAAATGAAAAACCAGGAGGAAGTCAGGGAATAGGCCGTGGCGGTGGAGGACGTGGTCGCAATAAAGGCGGCGCTTTTGGCCCGGGCGGTTTCTGTGTGTGTGCTAAATGCGGAGAAAAAGTTCCTCACGAGCGGGGCGTCAGATGTACTGAATTAAAATGTCCCAAATGCGGCAATACATTAGTAAGAGAAGAGTTATTGAGCGAATAAATGAAAATCGCCATTGCCAGCGGAAAGGGCGGTACTGGAAAAACGACACTTGCAACAAACCTGGCTGCCTATCTGGCGGAAAAAGATAAAATCGTTTTAATCGATCTGGATGTTGAAGAACCCAATTCCGGATTGTTTATAAAAGGAAAATCTATTCACGAAGAAGATAAATATAAAATGATCCCGAAATGGGAAGAGGATGAATGCACACTCTGCAAGCTATGTCAGGAGGTATGCAACTTTCACGCCATAATACAACTGATCGATCAGATCATGGTTTTTCCCGAGCTGTGCCACAGCTGTTATGCCTGTTCTGAATTATGTCCCACATCGGCACTGCCAATGAACCAGCAAAAAATGGGCGAAATGAAACATTATCAGAACGGCAATCTGTCTTTTGTGGAAAGCCGGCTGGATATCGGCCAGGAGCAGGCTGTGCCGTTAATTTCACAGACAAAAGATTATATTGATGAGCATTTCTCTGATGAGATAATCAAATTATACGATTCGCCTCCAGGGACTTCGTGCCCGGTGATCGAGGCGACCAAGGATGCCGATTTTGTAATTCTTGTAACTGAGCCTACGCCTTTCGGACTGCACGATCTGAAACTGGCGGTTGATACCATGAAGCAGTTAAAAAAGAAATTTGGCGTTGTTATCAATCGCGATGGTATCGGCAATGATGATGTACTGGGCTATTGTCAAAAAGATAACATTCCTGTTCTGGCCAGAATACTTAATGACCGCCGTATTGCCGAATTATATTCGCGTGGGGAGTTGATCTACCAAAATGTTCCAGAAGTAAAACATCAGCTAATAAAAATCAAGAACCATATTCTTGAACTTAAAACCGGAGGCTCCGGATGAAGGAAATTGTTATTATCTCCGGAAAAGGAGGCACCGGAAAAACCTCCATAACCGCATCGTTTGCTTATTTGGGCGGAAAGGATATTGTAGTGGCAGACTGTGATGTAGATGCAGCTGATATGCATCTGCTTTTACAGCCTGATTTCGCAAAATCGGAAGATTTCTACAGCGGCTTTATCGCCAAAATCAATCAAGATGAATGTAATAAATGCGGAAAATGTGCTGATGTCTGCCGCTTTAACGCTATTCCGGTTATAGACGGCCAATATATAGTTGAACCTTTAAATTGTGAAGGATGCGGATACTGCCCCAGGGTCTGTCCCACAGATGCCATCATAATGGAAGAACAAAACGTGGGCCAATGGTATATATCAACGACAAAAGCAGGAAATATGATGGTTCATGCGCGGCTTCGTATTGGTGCGGAAAATTCAGGCAAGCTGGTAGCCAGGGTAAAAAAAGAAGCTAAACATATAGCAGAAAATACCCATAAGGATTATGTTGTGGTTGACGGGTCTCCCGGAATCGGCTGTCCTGTTGTATCTTCGTTATCCGGCGCCAATTTTGTGGTTTTGGTAACAGAACCCACTGTTTCCGGCCTGCACGACTTAAAACGGGCTTACCAGTTGGTAAAAAAATTCAATATCAAGGCCGGCTGTATTATTAATAAATTTGATCTTAACTTACATGTGTGTGAAGAAATTGAAGATTTTTTAAGAAAAGAAAGTATTGTTCATATATCCAACTTACCCTATGATGAAACATTTACAAAGGCAATGACTGTTGGGCAAACCATTGTTGAATATGAAAATAATAATTTAAAAGCGATCATGACAAAAAGCTGGGAAAAAGTGAAAGAAACAACAAATCCTGGAGGAAAGAAAAAGTGAAAATAGCATTTACAACTAAAGGCACAGAGTGGGATTCCATGATGGACCCTCGTTTTGGAAGAACAGAATTTATCCTGGTATATGACGACGAGAAAGATAGTTTTATTCATTGTGATAACAGGGCCATCGAAAACGTGGCTCACGGCGCCGGCCCTCAAACCGCACAGAAATTGTTTGAGCTTAATCCTGATGTCTTGATAACAGGTAACGGCCCTGGCGGAAATGCCGCATCTGTTTTGGAAAAAGCCGGTTTGAATATTTATATCGGCGCTGGGGAGATGACAGTGAAAGAGGCTTTCAACGCTTATAAAAAAGATGAATTGAAGAAGTTATAAAAAAGAGAAAAGAGTTTGTTGAGTTTATTGGGTTTGTTGTGTTCTTTGGGTTATTTTATATAAAACGCATTTATTGGCACTACAATAATTTGCAGTTAAAATAAAACTTTTTTATGTCCAAAAAGAAAGAATCCATGATACAGGAGTTATGGGATTTTATAGGTTTTTAGGATGAAGAACCATTTTCAGAAGGGAAAAGTTATTACAATTTCTATGGGTCATTTATTTCATGACATCTACACTGCATTTCTTGCGCCAATGTTACCGCTGCTAATCAGCAAGTTGGGCATTTCATTATCAATGGCTGGTCTTTTAGATATTGTTAGAAAAATTCCGTCACTATTCAACCCGGTTATCGGACTGATAGCCGACAAAGTATGTGTTAAATATTTAGTAATATTAACACCCGGCATTACTGCGATATCTATGAGTTTACTAGGCAATTCACCTTCGTATGCCATTTTATTTGTTTTGCTGTTTGTCACCGGAATTAGCTCAGCTCTGTTTCATGTGCCATCTCCTGTTATGATAAAACATTTTTCAGGCAACAAAGTAGGAACGGGAATGAGTTTTTTTATGTTCGGTGGTGAAATAGCAAGAACATTAGGCCCTTTATTAATTACCGCGGCACTTTCTCTTTGGGGACTGGAAGGTTCTTATCGAGTTATGCCCATTGGAATAGCAGCATCGATCATTCTTTTTCTTAAACTAAAAGATATATCACCAATTAACAATAAAGAGAACAACAGGGAACAGAAGGGCACGAAAGAAACTATTAAGGAACTTATTCCTTTTTTTGTTTCAATTGGAGGTTTTCAATTATTTAGAGCTGGAATGAAGGCGGCACTAACGCTTTATCTGCCGATATATTTAACCGGCAAAGGCAAATCATTATGGATGGCTGGAATTTCATTGTCAATATTACAGTTGTCAGGAGCTGTCAGTACTTTAGGGGCTGGATACATTTCTGATAAAATAAGCCATAGAAAAACACTTTATATTACTGCAATAGCAAGCCCATTACTAATGGGGGCTTTTATTATTTCAGGCAAAATCTTGATGGTCCCGTTCCTGATTTTAATGGGCTTTTTTTTATTTGCGTCAGGACCTGTAATATTGGCCCTGGTACAGGAGACGAACACTGAACGCCCGGCATTTATAAATGGTATTTATATGACAATAAGTTTTAGTATCAGTTCTCTGATGGTGCTTATTATCGGAATTTTAGGCGATAAGATCGGACTTGAATTAACATTTAAAATATGTGCGGCATTTGCAGTATTATCAATACCATTTGTATTCATGTTACCTATAAAACAAAAGGAATAACGAAATTTTTTCAACATGATCCGGAAAATATGTTAACAGTACTCTCATTACGAACGAATCGAATTAATATCATATGGAGGGAAAGGTGAAAACCTACCTTGATTGTTTGCCTTGTTTTATGAATCAGGCCTTGCGCGTTGGACGAATAGCAACAACCGACGAAAAAAAGATCAAAGAGCTTCTCGACAGCGTAGGCGCTATGATAAAGGATTTTTCTCTGGATGATACTCCTCCGGAAATGGGAAATATTATTTACCAGAAAATTAGAGAGATAACAGGCGTTAACGACCCTTATAAAAAAATTAAAGAGGCAAATATTAACGAAGCCTTATCTCTATACCCTGAATTAAAAAAAATTGTACGGGAATCTGAAAACAGACTGCTTACGGCT
>CBDVEQ010000086.1:0-10794 GCA_965373045.1 uncultured bacterium
CGAACGGACGGCAACGCAGCAGATGGGATAAGATCGACTTGTAAATTGTTCAGGCTAGTAGCGCCAACTGATAATGTCCCCCCCTTCCGGAGCAGATTTCAGAATTCTGTCAACAATTTTCGGAACAAACATCTGATGATATCTCAGTCGTGAAAGCGCATTTGGTCTGGTCTGGTCGCCGTTCCAGCAATGTTCTGCCCTGTCGCCATAATCCACTTCCCCATCATAATAAGGAGATGTTGTGCTTTCAAGGAATTCTTCAACAAGATAAACCGCATTGTTCAAGTAATAATTATCCATATCACCGCAATATATATGCAATTTCCCCTCGAGTTTAGGTCCCAGTGTTTTCCAGTCACGTTTTAATATATATCCGATATCATAGTTTTCCTTCCAGTATTGAGCAACATCATGATCAATTTTGCCTGTTTTTTTATCCCATATCCTTTTAGGATAACCATTCTCACCTACCGGACTGTAAACTGCTTCCCAGATATCCCACTGGTCACCTGAGCGACTGTTTGTCCCAATAACAAGTTCCCGGTAATTTGTTGACCTTAATGTAGTGCTTATATGTCCCAGATAATTTCTCTGTCCTGGTCTAAGAGTCTTCTTAAACCTTCCTTCAGAATAATATGCGTTTTCATCTTCATAAATGTTTACTACAGTATAAGCCCGGAAATCAATGGGATCAGGGCAGGCAGCATAACAACTATTATACTCATCAGGATATAATACCTGCACTGCAAGCGCTTCCCAGCCGCCAGTGGAACCCCCATATAAAAACCTTGACCAGCCCTCGCCCAGGCCGCGGAACTTTTTCTCAATATAAGGAATAAGCTCATATGTTATTGCATCACCATAAGGACCCAGGTTTTCGGAATTAACCGCATAGGAATCATCATAATAGGGGTTTGCATGCTGTATCTCGATTATCAGCATTCTCGGGAAATCCGGGCCTGTCCATTCCTTATAAAACTGGTAAGCATATTCCTGCTGTATCCTGTTATATCCATGCAGATCGAACCTGCTGCTGTAATCAGGTTCAAGATCCGGATCAGGAGGAGTTACTCTGAAACCGCCAAAATTATACGGGAAATGGCCATGATTTATTACCAGCGGATAACGTGCTTCAGGATGTTCTTCAAATCCTTCGGGCAATAAAATATGAGCCCCGAGATACATAGGCCTTCCCCAGAATTCAGTTAATAACTCACTTTTTATTTTTACATGCTTAATATATTTGGTTTCAGGCGGATCTTCAATAGGAGGTATCTTTTTATCGAGGACAATATCAATCTTATTATTCTTCGAAGGATCAACCAGAATTTTAACCGGGGTGCTGTACAAATTACCTGGTGCACGATTCCACTTCTGCCCTTCCCCCCTATCCGTCGGTAATTTTACCACATATCCGTCTGCCCTGTTAAAAGTCTCATATATATGAAGCAGAGCCTGTACATAATATTCCCCCGGGGGTATTTCAGAAAGGCTTTCCAGAGGATAGCCAAAAACACCGGCATCAATTATTGCTTTTTCCCCGGGTTGAATTCCGTTAACATCAATGCCAAATATTTGTCCGGTATTATTTCCGTCACTTATCTGAAACCTTGGTTCGCCATTATCTTTGTGAGATATCATTAAAAGCATTCGACCATCAAGAGCTTCAGCAGAAAGGTCTTCCGTAAAAGAAATCTCAAACTTCAGTTTTGATTTTTTTACAGAGTTTTGATCAGAACAGGATACTGCCAGTATCAGAATTATCAGAAATGGCAGAAATGTTAAGAGTTGTTTTGTGGTTTTTTTCATCATGATTTCCTCCGTATTACAGGTTAAGAGAGATTTATCTTTCTCCCGGTTTGAAAAATCAATAATACATAGAACAAACATATCCCGTCAACAAGAAGTCCGCGCCAGATCTCTCCCGGCCGGTCATCAGTCTTTACTTTGCTTTACTTTATGTCCGGTTGGATTATAAAATCAAAAAATCGACTATGTTTTATTCCATCCGATTTAATCCAATTCGGGAATTTCAATTTATCAGGAGGCTTTCATGAGAACATTCAAATCATATACCGTATTTTTTTCGCTATTCCTCGTTCTCTTCATAACGGGAATTTTTTCTCTCGAGGCAAAAAACTCTACTCAAAACAAAACAGTCATTGACCCGGATATGTTCAAAGCCATGCAGTGGCGCGGCATCGGCCCCTTCCGCGGTGGTCGCTGCACGGCCGTGGCCGGAATATTGTCCGAGCCCTTCACCTATTATTTTGGCGCCACCGGCGGTGGGCTCTGGAAAACCGAAGACGGCGGTCTGAACTGGACCAACGTGTCGGATGGATTTTTCAGAACCGGATCCGTCGGCGCTGTCGCGGTCTCCGAGTGGGATCCCAACATCGTGTATGCCGGCATGGGCGAAGCTCCCATTCGGGGAAACGTCAGCCACGGAGATGGTGTCTACAAGTCCCTCGACGCCAGCAAAACGTGGACCCACATGGGGCTGGCCGACACCCGTCAGATATCCCGCATCCGCATTCACCCGAAAAATCCGGACCTGGTATACGCAGCCGCCCTGGGGCATGTGTACGGTCCTAATCCGGAAAGAGGGATTTTCCGCTCGAAAGACGGCGGTTTGACCTGGGAAAAGATCCTTTTCCGTTCCGACAAGGCCGGCGCTATCGATCTTTCTCTTGATCCCTTCAATTCCCGCGTGCTCTACGCCGCCATCTGGGAGGCCGGGCGCACGCCCTACAGCCTGAAAAGCGGGGGGCCTGACAGCGGGCTCTTTAAATCCGTCGATGGCGGAGATACCTGGACCGATATCACCCGCAATCCCGGCCTGCCGCGGGGTATTGTGGGGAAAATCGGTGTGGCCGTTTCTCCGGCTCAACGGGACAGGGTCTGGACTATCATCGAGGCGAAAAACGGCGGTGTGTTCTGTTCCGACGATGGGGGAGAGTCCTGGCGCCTGATGAACAGCGACCGCTCACTACGCCAACGGGCTTGGTACTACAGCCGCATCTACGCAGATCCACAGAACGCCGAAACCGTGTATGTCCTAAATACAGGTCTCTATCGATCCACTGACCGCGGCCGCAACTATTCCTCAATCCGCGTTCCTCATGGTGACAACCACGACCTCTGGATCGCTCCGGACAATCCCGACCGCATGATCAATGGTAACGACGGCGGCGCCAATGTTTCCTTTAACGGCGGCGTTTCCTGGACGGAGCAGGACAACCAGCCCACGGCCCAGTTCTATCACGTGACAACGGATAACTACTTCCCCTACCGGGTGTACGGCGCCCAGCAGGACAACTCCACGGTCCGCATCCTCAGCCGCACATCAGGTGGAGGAATCGACAAGCCGGACTGGCACTCTGTCGGCGGCGGGGAAAGCGGCCACATCGCCATCCGCCACGACAATCCGGAAGTCGTCTTTGCCGGAAGCTACGGCGGAACCATCACCCGCTGGGATTCATTGACAGGACAGCGGAGAGGTATATCCGCCTGGCCGGAAAATCCAATGGGATGGGGTGCCAGGGATCTCAAGTACCGCTTCCAGTGGACAGCTCCCATTCTCGTTTCCCGTTACAATTCCGATGTTCTCTATCACGCCGCCCAGTTCCTGTTCAAATCCACCAATGAGGGACAGAGCTGGGAGATCATCAGCAAGGACCTTACAACCAACGACAAGTCCAGACAGGGAAAGTCCGGCGGCCCCATCACCTATGATGATACCAGTGTCGAGTACTACTGCACAATTTTCGCCCTGACCGAGTCCTTTCACGACCCGAACATCCTCTGGGTGGGATCGGACGATGGGCTTGTGCACATCACAAGAAACGGCGGCCTAAACTGGACAGAAATCACCCCCAAACAGCTCCCCGAGTGGAGCCTTATCAGCATGATCGAAGCTTCCACCTTCGATCCGGCCGTGGCCTACCTGGCCGTGGACCGCCATGAACTGGACGATTTCGGTCCCTACATCTATAAAACCTCCAATTATGGAAAAACGTGGGTCAGACGGGACAGCGGCCTCCCCTCCGACACCTTTGTCCGGGTCGTTCGTGAAGACCCTCACAGGAAGGGACTTCTCTACGCCGGGACGGAGACCGGTGTGTTTGTCTCCTTCGATGACGGGCAAAACTGGCAGAGCCTCCAGCTCAATCTTCCTGTTGTCCCTATCCATGACATGGTCGTCAAGGACAATGATCTCGTCGCCGGCACCCATGGGCGATCCTTCTGGATCCTGGACGATCTGACGCCGCTCCAGCAGATGACAAAAGAAGTGGCGGATTCCGGGATCTATCTGTTCAAGCCTCGCGACTCCTTTCGGATGCATGGTTTCGGCTGGCCCAGGCCCAATATCGGCACCAATCCACCGG
The DNA here is from genome assembly GCA_965373045.1 of uncultured bacterium. GTDB lineage: Bacteria > Acidobacteriota > Aminicenantia > Aminicenantales > Aminicenantaceae > DAOVDI01. The sequence goes on from CBDVEQ010000086.1 coordinate 4,389, forward strand.
CAGGATCGGTCATTTATTATTACCTCAAAGAAAAACCTGACAAACCAGTCAAACTGGAATTCCTGGACACTGCCGGACAGGTGATTCAAACCTTCAGTTCCCGCGCCTCACAGCCTCCCATGTCGGCCCGCATGCAGCGTTTCAGAGGATTCGGTTCACGGGTGACAGTGGACAAAGGTATGAACCGTTTTATCTGGAACATGAGCTACCCGGGCACCGAACGGATCCCTGGAGCTGTTCTCTGGATGGGCAGACTTGGCGGGCCAACCGCTGTTCCCGGAACCTACACCGTAAGACTCTCAATGGGAGACAATCAGCAGTCACAGAGCTGGAAGTGGAAAAAAGACCCCCGTATTTCGACGTCGCAGGAGGAATTCCAGGAACAGTTCGATTTTCTCATCCGCATCCGTGACAAGATGACCGAGATCAACCGGTCCATCATTCGCCTGAGGGCGGTCATGGGAGAGCTCGATCATCTGAGGGCCAAGCTGCACGGACACGAACATGGCAAAAGCCTCATTAAGGCCGCGGCGGAACTTAAACGGAAACTCACGGCCGTCGAAGACGTTCTCATTCAATCCAAATCGAAAAGCGGTCAGGACCCTCTGAATTATCCCATTCTTCTCGACAATAAAATAGCCGCCCTGACGGCCGTTGTGGCCAGTGCCGATGCCCGCCCGACAGATCAGTCCTACACGGCTTATGATTATCTTGTCGAACAGGCCGATGCCCAGTTGAAAATACTGAAAAATATCCTGGAGAGTGATCTCCCGGTCCTTAATGACAAAATTCAAAAAGCCGGCATTCCCTTTATTCTAATTAAATAAGAGCCCAAAAATTGAAGGAGGATGATTATGAAGAAATTTGCTTTTGCTTTAAATGAACCTAGCTCCCCAAAACGCTCCCCATCTTTTAAAGAAACAAGTGGCGTAATGGTATTTGAACTGACAAAGCAAGAATAACTTCTTTTCTATTTGATGCTAAATAAAGTTGGCAGGCTTGGCAGACACGGCCGGCGACAGTGTATCCTCGATGATGCAGATGATCTTTGGGAAAGTCTTCGGTGAGAGCCTGCCTCCATCTGCCATAGAGCTTTTCATGGCACACCAATAGGAATTTGCTTTTATGCAGGGATTTGTGGATGTTAATTAGATGTACGCCATAGGCCCGGGCTCTCTGGCCTATCGACTTAGAAGTCTTACAAGTTTTTTTAGCTTGCAGAGATTGTCCTGTTATTATCCTAATATGAGAGCCATTGCTAATAATATGAGAGAAAGAATTGCCAATCCTTTCTGCATACCTGATAGTTCATCCCAATCAGCTAGCTGCGCAACATTGGATATCCCACTTCCTACCGCACCAGCCATTCCTCCTGCTCCAGATGATACAAAGTTCGCTAACTGCGTAGCAGGGTTGGCTGCCTTCCCACCGTATCTGGCAAATAGCATGGATTTTTGTTTATCAATATTTTTAGCAATCCTGGTGATTTCACCGCTGCTGATATTGACACCGAGAACCTGCTTAGTTAAACGTATCTCATCCTTAATGAATGCTGGGTTTGAAAAATTGAAGTTTTTACCTATAGTAGGCATTATTTTTAAAACAGCAAAAGTAACACCCGAAGTATCGATCTCGCGGAATATCTTCAAGGCAGCCTGGTTAAATGATTTGTTAGCCTTAGGTGAGCCTTTTTGACCATAGACATCAGCAAAAACCTGCTTCGCTTCTTGAACGGCTTTTAAAATGAGAGAAGTGTTCAGCTTATTTATCGCATTGGTTAAGTTTCTGTTTGTTAAAAGCTGTATTCCTATGTCATTATGTTGAGATTTATAGTCGGTTCCAATTTTTTGTGAACCGTAAATATGACCAATCTCCGGGAATCCTGCCATGCCAAATGCAGCTGTTCCTAGCAGAAGTTTGGTAAAATTTCTGCGATTCATTTTGTTCATTAGAATCCTCCTTTATTGAATGTTTATAATCAAAAATATAGGAACCAAACTCATGTGTCAAGCCCAAATAGGCTCTATAACTAAACCGGTTATTAAAATAATTGAGTATATAATCTTTCCATCTCCGCAAAAGGAAAACAAGTAAGTCCAAACAAGTCAAATTCGGCTTTTGACATAATTCTTGTAGCGCTCTGCAACCCGGCCGGTTTTCACATCTCCCCGGTGGACCAGAATGCCCACACGCTGGGTGATGGATTCGCCTTTTTTCAGGATGAATGGTTTACCGTTTTTTTCGTCCGGTCGCCTGGGCCCGAAGCACCCGTACTCGCGCGTCAGCCAGCAATGTTTCGATCCGTCAGGCATCTGGAATACGGCCACACCTTCGGTCACTCCCTCGATCGTATTGAAGTAATCCATCCAGAGAGCGAATTCCCCATTGGTGGCCTCCTGTCCCGAGGCCCCGTTGGAGGATAAAATGGTCCCTCCATTCTCGCCGCTGAACCGCGTCTGGAGACGTAGGTAAGGCCAGGCATAATGCACAGCATCACTTACAAATTCCACCTCTTCATGTGAAGCAGTCAGTGTGAAGGTCAGCTCAAGAAGATACTCCCCCTGACCCAGCGCCCGCACCAACAGGCGCCGCTCTTCCTCCAGGAGTGGCTGGTTTTTGTCCATCTCCCATACGAGCTTTGTCTCAACCACGGCATGACCGCCTTTTGCCTCACATCTGGTGAATGTGAGATGGCGCACCCGGTCTTTAAACGGCGGGCCGTATTCGGTCTCCCCCTTTTTTTGTCCGGAATAGAGAGCATTGTAGGTGCTGACCTTCCTCCCCCCTTTAAGACGGACAGTGTCTGCAAACCAGAACGACCGGTGATGCGGATAGGGTTCGGTTTTCTGCACAAGCATGTTTTTGCCGGATGGGCTGTTCATGGGCCAATAGTGCGGCAGGTCCAGTGATTCCGCATATTGGTATACCAGTGCGGTGCGGCCGTCAATAAGGATGGTCAAACGGCCGGAGGGATCATCGCGCTTAAGCTCGATCTTCGGCCCATCGGCAAAAATCCCGGATGCCAGCGCCAGGCACAAACCGATGGAAAGTAGAAATTGCCGTATTCTCACAGCGCACACTCTATTAAAGTTTCCACGGATCGCGGTGGGTATAGTCCAGCAGACAGTTGGCTTCATCATCGCCGATAAATCGCTCAAACTCCGGGTCCCACTTCAGCTTTCGCCCCAGTTTCATGGCAATGTGTGTCATCAGGCAAATGCTGTTCGAGCGGTGCCCTGCCTCAACAGGCGCCACGGGTTCTTTCCGGCTGCGCATGCATTCCAGGAAATTTTTCATGTGGTTGGAACTGTTGTAAAGCTTGATCTCGTCAGTGCGGTTCTCCGGCTTGAGAATCGCACGGTCAAAGGCCTGGATTTCTCCCCGCTTGACGAATATCCAGCTCATATCACCCTCGAAACGGACGCCTGCCGGGCTACCCGTTTCCATGATCAGCCGGACTCCGTTGGCGTATTTGGCTTCAGCATAGAAGGTGGTGTGCACGTCAAACAGTCCCCGGTCAGGGAACTGTCCCCTGGCCTCTATCCCGACCGGGCCGGTGTCGCCCGTGCCGTTTCCCCACTGGGCGATATCGATCATATGGGAGCCCCATCCTGTTATCATACCCGGGCTGTAGTCTTCGATCTGGAGCCATCCTGGCCTGGAATAATCGGCCTGCGGATGCACACGGTCTTCGGTGAATGGCGCTTCCGGCCGCGGGCCCAGCCATAAATTGTAATCGAGGTTTTTCGGAACAGGCATAGGCTGCGGATTGCCTGTCCCCTGATCTTCCGGAAGCCAGACGCGGATGGTGTGAAGTTTACCAATCCGCCCGCTGCGCACCAGCTCACATGCCATACGGAAATACACAGAGGAGCGCTGCTGAGAACCCACCTGGAGGATACGCTTGTTTTTCCGCACTGCCTTGACAAGCTTTTGCCCCTCGGCAATGGTGTAGGTCATAGGTTTTTCGAGATAGATGTCCTTTCCCGCATTGGCTGCAGCAATACCGGCTGCGGCATGCCAGTGATCAGGCATTACTATAAGAACGCCATCAATATCCTTGCGTTCCAAAAGTTCCCGGAAATCACTGCAGGCGTCACAGCCCTTGTATCCTTCTTTGCCCAGTTCAGCAGCATATATTCTGTCCACCAGCCACTGGGCATCTTCCATGCGGTGCCTGTCGACATCACACACCGCCGCTACTCGGGCTCCGACTTCCAGCCCACGGTAGATCATTTCCTGCATGTCTCCCTTCCCCTGGCGGCCAACACCGATACAGCCCATCTGCATGGTATTGCTCGGGGCTGACTGGCCTAATATTGAGGACGGAACGATCGCCGGTGCCACTGCGATTGCGGCGGCGGCTGTCTTGAGAAATCTTCGCCGGGTAATATGGGGATGGTTCTCTTTTTTGGCTCGATACATTGCTTCACTCCTAATATGGAAATTGAGAAAAGCTGCGGGCTTGTCAGGGCCTAGAAAGAACGTACCACGTCAAAATCGTTATTGTCAACCTGGGTTATTTACGGGTCGAGATTGCTGTAGCTGCGAGGAGTGGTTCGTGAAGCTGTATTCATATACCGCGAACGGAACACGACGAAGCTACTGCGGTAAGATCGGCTCGCCCGTAGGGTAAAAAAGACCGATGATTTTTTTATTAACGATCTATGATATTCAGCACCCAATTTAGCCCTGGCAAAATACTTTATTGGAAGCTATAACCATCCAAAATAAATATGTGAATCGGCATTTTTTATAAATAATCCAGGTTCCTGGGTTATTCATAAAATCCGACAACACATTGAAAAAAGGATTCTAGGGTTCGAGTGAAAAGAAAAGGTGACTGGATTCCCATTTGCACGGTAATGACGTAAATTAAATGACTTTGGGCTAAGCTGCTTTGGGCTTTGGGCTCTTCTTCTTTCGCCTCTTATTCTTTCACTTGAATCCTTGACCCCTAGAATCCTCGAATCCTTTTTTCCATAGATCGGCTTGTAAATTGTTCAGGTTTTATTTGACAATGAAGCTGAAATCTAATATCTAATTCTTCTAGGATGGAGAAAAGGAAATGAAAAAATCATTTTTACTTATTCCGGGACTGCTTATGATTACAGTGCTGCTCCTGATCATAAGCGGCTGCCAGAAAAAACAGGAAGAGGCTGGAACCATGACTTTAACCAAAACACCTTCATTGACATTCGGTAAAGAACTTCAGTTTTTAAGCCAACACACCGAAGTGCTGGTATTGTCCGACAGCACAGGCAAGGCCAAGCTGATCGCTGCCCCTGCATGGCAGGGCCGGGTTATGACTTCCTCAGCAGACGGCGACAAGGGCCTCAGCTTCGGATGGATCAACCACGAACTTATCAAAAGCGGCGAAGTTCAGAAACACATAAACGTTTTTGGCGGGGAAGACCGTCTCTGGCTGGGACCGGAAGGCGGACAGTTTTCCATCTTCTTCAAGAACGGCGATCCTTTTAATCTGGATCACTGGTATGTGCCTGCCATGATGGACACGGAAGCCTTCGAGACTATCGAGACGGATCAGGCTCGAGCTCTTTTCCATAAAAAGACCAGCTTTACAAACTACTCGGGCTTTACCTTTGATGTCGAGCTCACAAGAGAAGTTAAAATCTTCGAGGAAGCGGATATCGCCTCCCAGCTAGGCATAGATATCCCGGCGGATTTACACAGCATCGGATACATTACGGTCAACACCCTCACCAATACAGGCGAAACATCCTGGACCAAAGAGACCGGCTGTCTGTCTATCTGGATCCTGGGTATGTTCAACCCGTCACCGCAGACAACCGTGGCCATTCCTTATATACAGGGAAACGCTATCGACCTTGGACCTGTCGTTAATGACACCTATTTCGGAAAAGTGCCGTCGGACCGCCTAAAGATCGAAAATGGATTAATTTATTTTAAGGGCGACGGGCAGCTCCGGAGCAAGATCGGACTCTCTCCACAGCGCAGCAAACCTGTCCTCGGCTCCTACGACGCGGGCAGCGAATTGCTGACAATCGTTACTTATACAAACCCCCCAGGCGCCACTGACTACGTTAACTCCATGTGGGAGATTCAGGAAGCTCCTTTTGCAGGGGATGTGATCAACAGCTATAATGATGGGCCTCCGGAGCCCGGAGCCAAGCCCCTTGGTCCCTTTTATGAACTGGAGACTTCTTCGCCTGCGGCAGCGCTCCATCCAGGCGGATCGCTGACCCACGAACACCGCACCTTTCACTTCCAGGGGACCGAAGCAGATCTCGAAAAGATCGCCCAAAAGCTCCTTGGCGTCAGCCTCGCAAAGATCAAATCCGCGCTGAAATAGTTTTTCTGAGAAAGACCAAAGATAGAAAGAGAGGGTTCAAGGATTCGAGGATTCTAGGGTTCGAGTGAAAAG
>CBDVEQ010000087.1:0-10730 GCA_965373045.1 uncultured bacterium
AAGCACCTGGACTGCTGTGTGGGAGCCATTAACCGCAACATAGAGCGAGAAGAACTACTGGCTCTGATTAAAGATAAGGATGGAATCCTCTCTCTTTTAGTCGATAAAATAGATAAAGAGGTTATAGATGCAGCCCCCTCCCTGAAGATCATCGCCAACTGCGCAGCAGGTTATAACAATATAGATACAGCCTATGCAAAAAAGAAGGGCATTATTGTCACCAACACGCCCGATGTTCTAACAGAAACAACGGCAGACCTCACATGGGCATTGATCCTTGCTGTTGCCCGAAAAATACCACAGGCAGAGCAATACACCCGAAATCAACTTTTTAAGGGATGGGAACTGGACCTGTTTCTTGGAAAAGAGATTTTTGGCAAACGATTAGGGATCATCGGTATGGGAAGGATCGGCAAAGCGGTTGCTGAAAGAGCGAGGGCATTTCAAATGCTGACCGTTTATCACGACCCCATAAGATTGACCCATTTTGAGGAAAGCCGGTTCATCGCTTCGCCACTCCCTCTGGACGATGTCCTTGCAACAGCCGATATCGTAACCCTTCACACCACGCTAACACCAGAAACGCGCCATCTGATTACAGAAGACAGACTAAGATCAATGAAAAAAGGAGCGATCTTGATCAATGTATCCCGTGGGCAGATCATCGATGAAAAGGCGCTTGTAAAAGCATTGGCGGAAAAGTGGATATGGGGAGCAGGCTTGGATGTTTATGAAAAAGAACCGGAAATCAGAAAAAAGCTTTTTTCTTTTGATAATGTCGTACTTCTTCCCCATATAGGCAGCGCTACATATGAGACCCGGCTAAAAATGGCCATGATGGCAGCAGACAACCTTGCAAAAGGATTAAGCGGAAAAAAGTCCCCTAACCCCGTATTCTAACATCTTGTTTTTTTACACCAGTTCTTCGTTCAAGCTTCCCATGCGATAGCCTTGAAGATCGAGGGCCACATAGGAATATCCCAGCTTTTTTACAAATTCAACGATCTTGCCTCTAGATTCATCTGTAATGATCAAGTCGAATTGTTCTTCCAGAATCTCAATACGGGCAACAGAACCATGATGCCTTACACGCACCTGGGTGAATCCCAGATCGCGCAGATATTCCTCTGCACAGGCAACTTTTTTCAGGCTTTTCTCGTCGATTTCTGTATGGTAGGGAAACCGGCTGGCAAGACAGGCCATGGCCGGTTTATTCCAGGTTGGTAAGCCCATCTCTCTGGACAGCAGGCGTATCTCTTTTTTTAAAAACCCTGCTTCTTTTAAAGGAGACCGGATCCCCAGTTCCTCGAGCGCTTTGGTCCCGGGCCGGTAATCCTCCGCATCTTCGTAATTCGAGCCGTCAACCACATGAAATATTTCTTGTTTTTGAGCAAATTTTTTGATCTCTGTAAATTCATCCTTTTTACAGTAATAACACCTTAATGGTGTATTTTGAACAAAGTCTGGATTGTTTAAAGCACTGTGCTGAAGGACAGTCATTGAAACCCCCATGTCCTCAGCCAGTTCTTCAGCATCCTTAAGCTCCCTCGCAGAGATCACCTCGGAGCTGAGCATGACTGCCAGCACATCGCTACCCAATACATCATGTGCTACTTTTAACAGAAAAGAACTGTCAACTCCTCCTGAATATGCCACCACGACCTTTTTCATTTCAGCCAGGATGGATTCTAACTTATCATATTTTGCTTGGACGGTATTTTTCATTGGGCCTTCTTCTTTTTTCGATTTTCTTCTACAAAGCGAAAAACCTCTTCGGTAAAACCATCAACGATCTCTTCTTCTTTGAGTCTCTTGAGAAGTTTCTTTTTTTTGAATATAATACCCATCTCCCTGCCACAGGCCAGGCCGATATCCGCTTCCTTCGCTTCTCCCGGACCATTGACCATACATCCCATGATCGCCACATGGATAGGTCCATCGATCGAAGAGATCTTCTTTTCAATATCCGCAGCAATATTCATCAGATCAACTTCACAACGCCCGCAGATCGGGCACGAAATAATGTTGGGTCCCAATTGTCGAATATCGAGACTCGAAAGGATCAGGCGGCCGATACGGACCTCCTCTTCCGGAGGGGCTGTCAGGGAGACGCGGATTGTGTCTGCCAGCCCTTTTTTTAGTATAAACCCAAGTCCTATGGCTGATTTTACAGTGCCGGATATCAGGCTGCCGGATTCTGTGATGCCGGCATGGAAGGGGTAATCCACTTTCTCAGCCAGAAGCTCATATGCCTTTACAGTCCTCGAAATGTCAGAGGCCTTTAACGAGACCTTGATTGAACGGAAGTTAAGATCTTCGAGGATCCGAATGTGACGGAGAGCGCTCTCCATCATCGCTTCAGGAGCAGCTTCCCCAAATTTTCGCAGAAGATCCTTTTCAAGGGAACCTGAATTTACGCCGATCCTTATCGGGACATTTTTATCCGCAGCTGCCAGGACTACATCTTTGATTTTACGTCTGGATCCGATATTACCCGGATTGATCCTCAAACCATCGATATCGTTATCCAGAGCTTCGAGAGCCAGCCTGTGATCAAAATGGATGTCTGCGATGACCGGAATTCGGACAGCTTGTTTGATCTCCTTGAGTGCATCAGCCGCATCCTTGTCCGGTACTGCGAGACGGATTATCTCACAGCCCGCATCTTCCAGCCTCTTGATCTGCGCGATTGTCGCGGCTTTATCTCTTGTATCTGTTTTGGTCATTGACTGGATAGCAACCGGAGCATCCCCCCCGATCGCCACATCACCAATATGAATTTTTCTTGTCTTCCGGCGAATCGCGTTATAATTCAATGTCTAAATCCAAATCAAAAGGGTTCGAGGATTCAAGGGTTCAAGGATCCAAGTGCTTTTCTTTCTAACGACTTAATAAGTGCTTTGAGCATCCTCTCAACCTCTCCTATCCCCTCCTGTAGTATTTCTAATTTACCAGTCTTAATATAACCCAAATCCCCGGATATTAATATCTGGGTTTGTATCTCACAATTTGAACCATAAGCTATATATAAAAACCGAATATATTCCGGGGTTGTTTTTCTTCCGTATCCTTCTGCTATGTTACTGGGAACAGAGACTGCTGCCCTCCTTATTTGCGATGTCAAGCCGTATCTTTCCTCATCAGGAAATCTTTTTGTTATTTTGTAAATGTCTAAACATAGCTGATATGACCTTTGCCAAACTTTTAATTCTTTATAATTCTTAAGCATTTCCCTTGAACCCTTGAATCCTTGAATCCTTGAATCCTTTTGCCTTTCATTTAGAAAGGAATCAGGCTGCTCCACCCATTAGGCAGCCTTTTCACTATATCATTGAGGATGATAAACACAATAAGGACAATGAATATCGCAAATCCGATCTGCATGATGACCTGTTTGACCTTCATGCTGAAATCCCTACGAAAAATCCCCTCCAGCGCCAGCACAAGGATCTGTCCTCCATCCAGAACCGGGATTGGAAATAGGTTGATGATCCCGAGCTGCAGGCTGATAAAAGCAATCCAACTGATTAAAGCTAAAAAACCCATGCGCAGCATTATATAGGAAAAATTGGCGATATCGATAGGGCCGGCCAGCTGCTTTGTCGAGGTTTCTCCTGTGGCCAACCCCCGGATGGTTGAAAACACAAGGAATACAAGCTTTTTGTTATAGTTATAGCTTTCAGCGACAGCGGCAAAAAACCCGAATTTCTTAAAATTGGATTTCTCGATATGATACAATCCGATCTTTCCTACCTTCCCCTCTTGCTTCGGAGTGACCTTAAGATGTATCTGCTCTCCTTTTCGATCGATGAGAAAATCCAGTTCATTCCCCGGATTTGCCTCCAGGATCTTAACAAATTCATTGATATGGATCTCTTTTCCATTGATGGCGAGGATGACATCATTAGGCTTAAGACCCGCCTTCTCTGCAGGAGAATTGTCTGTGACCATATTAACCTGTACCAGGATCTTTCCTGAGAATCCTGCATATCCCATTTCATACCGGGTCTTAGCTTCGGTCAGAAGATCAACATCCAGAATACTCTGTCCCCTTTTGATCTTCAGATAGATAGTTCTTTTGGGTTTTGTGCCGACAGCGATCTTAACATCGCTCCATGTCGGTGTCTGTTTTTTGTTGATGCTTAAAATCTCATCACCTATTTGAAGTTCTGCTTTTTCCGCCGGAGACCCCTCCTCGATCCAGCCTATGACCGGAACCTGGTCCTGAATCTCAGGCACATTGACACCAACCATGTTGATGTAGGTCATCAGTACAAGAGCCAGTATGATGTTCATCGCTGCGCCCATTACCATAACCAAAAATCTCTGCCATCGTTTAGCGGCCTGAAAATCCCCAGGCTGCATTTCCCTTTTTTTTTCGAAGACATCCTCCCCAAGAAATTTGACATATCCTCCCATGGGAATCAGGCTGATCCGGTAATCCGTCCCGCCTTTTTTATAACCAAACAGCCGCTTCCCAAAGCCGAATGAAAAAACTTCCACCTTGATCCCGACAAGCTTGGCCATAAAAAAATGTCCGCATTCATGGACAAAAACAAGGATACCGAATACCAGTATAAAAGCGAATATTGTTCCAATTAATGATCCCATTTTATTTACCTTTTATTTATTAAATTCCGGGTGATCTCCCTGCTTTTCCGGTCGATCTCGAAGATATCCTCTATGATCTCAATTTTCTTCTGTTCATGCTGTTCGACTGCAGTCATAACAACAACCGCAATGTCTGAAAATCTTATTCTCTTTTGCAGGAAGGCGCTAACAGCCTCTTCATTTGCCGCATTCATAGCTACCGAACAGCTCTCTGCTTTCTTCAGGACCTGAACCGCCAACCCGGCCAAAGGAAATTTATCCAGATCGACTTTAAAAAATTCCAGCGCCCCGACTGAAACAAGGTCAAGCGGCGGAAGCAATCCGTCTCCCCTCTCCGGATAAGTCAGAGCATACTGGATGGGAATTTTCATGTCGGTCTGGCTGAGCTGAGCCAGCACAGAACCATCCTGCATCTCGACCAGGCAGTGCACAATGCTCTGCGGGTGGATGATCATATCTAACTGAGAAGGATCCAGATCAAATAACCAGCGGGCTTCGATCAATTCCAATCCTTTGTTCATCAATGTGGCCGAATCAACAGTGACCTTCTTCCCCATTTTCCACCGGGGATGAGAAAGAACATCCTCCATGGAAATAGTATTCATTCGCTCCTTCGGGATCTTGAAAAATGGCCCTCCTGAAGCAGTCAGAACAACTTTTTTCACATAGTCCCGGTTTTCCTTGGCAAGACATTGAAAAACGCCGCTGTGCTCGCTGTCAACCGGGATCAAGCATGCTTTTGTGCCTTTGATCCGTTTCCTGATTAGGCTTCCGCCCACAACCATGGATTCCTTGTTAGCGAGAGCGATCGTTTTTCCCTCATCGATCGCAGCCAGAGTCGGGCGCAGTCCATTGATCCCGGTGATCGCAGAAACCACAATGTCAGTCTCCGGATCCCGCGCTATTTCTTCCGCCCCTTCAATTCCAAAGAAGAATTTTACATCCTGAAAGCGTTTATCCTTGCGCAAAACATCCGCATCTTCTTTTGCAGCGCAGGAAACAAGCTTCGGTCGAAATTTCTCGATCTGGATTTTGAGAAGTTCCAGATTTTGGCCTGCAGCAAGTCCGGCCACCTCAAATTGTGAGGACGACTGTTCGATGACTTCAAGCGTACTGCGTCCGATCGATCCGGTTGATCCGAGTATAGATACTTTCTTTTGACTCATAAATAAACCATTTATCTCGTTTGTCTCGTTTATCTGGATTCCCGCTTTCGCGGGAACGACGTCTTACTTTGGCCTTTGGCCTTTGGCCCTTGGGCTCTTTCCCTTTGGCCTTCTTCGACTTTTATGTCATCCCGATGAATTTCAGCAGATAATAAAACAATGGCACAGCCAGGATCATGCTGTCGATCCTGTCCAAAAAACCTCCATGTCCCGGGAGCATATTGGACGAGTCTTTTACACCTGCCGCCCGTTTAAACAACGATTCCATGGGATCGCTTACCTGGGCAACAAAGTGGATCAAAAAAGCAAAAACGATAGCTTTCCACAGAAGTGTTTCTTTTAAGATCAACTGTTGGGCAAGCACCCCGCCTATACATGCGATCAGAATCCCCCCGATGCTTCCCTCCCATGTTTTGTTCGGGCTGGCTACAGGAGTCATTTTATGTTTGCCAATTAGTTTTCCAAAGACATAGGCCCCTGTATCCCCAAGAAAAATGACTGCCAGCATAAAATAGATATAGTAAGGCCCCCATCCCTCTCTCAGGAGATTGAAATAATTCAGGGTAAAACTCAGGTATATCGCTCCAAATAATGTTAATGCCACCCCTGAAGGAAATTTTTTCAGTTTCTCGATCTTATTGACAGCAAAGACAAAATAAAAAGCGCCGAGGAGAATGCAGGCAAAAAGTGCCATCTCCAGGGAGATCTGTTCTATAAAAAAGGAAAGAGCAATAAAAATGGACATTAAAATTCCCAGTCCTTTTCTCGGGACATGCTCCCTTTTTTGCGCCAGATTGTAAAACTCGAACAGGGCGATAAAAATAAAAACCTGGAGTGCAATGAAAAAGGCCAGCCGTGAAAAATACTGGATCGCCATAAATACAAGTAACAGCAATAAAATCGCTGTTGGCACTCTTTTTTTAATACTCATTTTTATCTCAGTTTAAAACACACACTTTATACTGCATTTGTGTTATTTGCAAGCACGAGAAAAGTTGACAAAGTTACGGGGTTTTGGTCTAAATGTCCCCGAAACGCCTATCTCGCTGTTGATAGTCGACAACAGCTTGCAGCAGATGTTTTTTCCTAAAATCGGGCCATAAAACAGGAGTGATCCAGATCTCTGCATATGCGATCTGCCAAAGCAGGAAATTGGAGATCCGCAGCTCTCCGCTGGTTCTGATGAGCAGGTCCGGATCCGGAATGTCTGATGTGTAAAGATATTGAGAAAACTTTTCTTCCTCAAGCGACCTAATGTCAAAATCCGGTTCGCCAACCATTTTTTTCACAGCATCCACGATCTCAGCTCTCCCTCCGTAGTTTAGAGCCATGACCAAGGTCATACGTTTGTTTTTCCTTGTCAAGGCTTCAACTCGCTCCAATTCACGTCTGGGACTCTCCGGAATGGCTTCTCTCTGGCCTATCACTTTTAATCTAATATCTTTTTCACTAAGAATGTGTCCTTCCTTGCTCAGATATTCTTCCAGAAGTCTCCAGAGTGTATCCACTTCGAGTTTGGGCCTTTTCCAATTCTCTTTGGAAAAAGCATAAAGGGACAGAACCTTGATACATAGACGGGCGCTTGTCTCAATTATCTCCCGAACAGATTTCTGGCCCGCCCTATGACCTTCCACTCTGGGCAGCAATCTTTTTTTTGCCCACCGGCCGTTTCCGTCCATAATAACGGCTACATGCTTCGGAAGACGCGAGGGATCTATTTTTTTTATAAGGGCAGCCTCTTTGGTGCCCGGTTTGATGAATCCTTCCATATCTTCAAACATATGCTAATTATAGGAATTGACCCGGGAATTGTCAAAACCTGTAGACTAAAGAACCGTAATTTGTTAAGCTAATTGAAGGGTTCAACGATTCGAGGATTCTAGGGTTCGAGTGAAAAGAAAAGATAGAAAGAGTTCGTTGGATTCACTGAGCTTATTGGGTTTATTGAGTTAAATCTAATTTAAATAACTCAAAGAACACAACGAACCCAATAAACTCAACAAACTTTTCTTTACTTCGATAGATTTCTATGGACTTCGGCAGACTTTTTTCGTTAACGAGAGTAACGAGATAACGAGACAAAAGGAAAAAAACATGTGTTTAGGTATCCCAGCAAAAATCATATTTATCGATAAAACAAAAAAAGGGAAAGTCGATTACCTTGGGACAAAGGTCAAAGCTAATTTTGTCCTTCTGGATGATGCCAAAGTTGGCGATTGGGTCATCATTCACGCCGGCTATGCTATTTCCTCGCTCATCGAAGAAGAAGCTCAAGAAACTTTAGAGATGCTGAGAGAATTATCGGAAGAGTCGAATAGAGAGAGCCAGAGCAAATAAACGTTTTACGACTATCCGGACCCATCATGAACACGTACAGAGATAAAAACGTTATAAAAGGCCTTCTTCACAAGATCCGGGAAAAAGCAGCTCATATAAAAGAGCCATTGAACATCATGGAGGTATGCGGCACACATACAATGACCATCCACAAATACGGGCTGAAACAGCTTCTTGACGAGGTTGGAGTCCGTATGCTGTCAGGCCCGGGCTGTCCTGTATGTATCACCCCCAATGCCTTGCATGAAGCTGCTATTGATCTTGTCAGCACAAGATCTGATCTTTTCCTTGCTACATTCGGGGATATGACCCGTGTTCCCACAGGGAAAGACTCCCTTCAGACGGCGATCCCGGCCGAGGGATCCCGTGTACAGATCGTCTACTCACCTGAGGAGTCCCTGGATCTGGCAAGACAAAACCCGGACAAAGAAGTTGTGTTCTTTGGTGTCGGTTTCGAGACTACCATCCCTTCCATAGCTCTCTCTGCAAAGGCTGCATATGAGGAAAAGTTGGATAACTATTCCATCCTCTCTGCTTTGTGGATCATCCCGCCACCCCTGAAAGCTTTGCTTGAAGCAAAGGACACTAATATTCATGGTTTTCTATATCCAGGTCATGTCAGCGCCATAATCGGGGAAGAACCTTATCAATTCATCCCCCAAGAGTACGGCCTGCCCGGCGCGGTTACAGGATTTGAACCTGTGGACGTCCTTCTAGGTATCAACAATATTCTGGATCAAACAAGATCAGGAGAACCGGTAGTAGCCAATGAATACGCCCGCGTTGTCCGGCCGGAGGGAAATCCCCTCGCATGCAAGATCATGGACGAACTTCTGGAAACAAAGGATGCTGTTTGGAGGGGACTGGGAAAGATCCCTGCAAGCGGATTGACTTTAAGACAAACTTATGCTGCTTATGACGCTGAACAAAAATATGGTCTGCTGATCCAAAGCGAAAGCGGAGACCTGCCAGGCTGCCGCTGCGGAGAGGTTCTCAAAGGAATTATATCCCCGCCTGAGTGCCCCATGTTCGGCAAAGAGTGCACTCCGGATTCTCCTCACGGCCCATGTATGGTCTCTTTTGAAGGCTCCTGCCTTTCTTATTACAAGTATTCATCCCGCTTACGGCGATAATTTTTATGAATAATACAAATCCATTGGATTATTCACGGGCCGATATGCACGGCGCGGCGTATGAAGCCGTATTCATATACTGCGAATGCGCCGCAACAAAGCAGATCGGCTTGCCCGTAGGGGAAAATGCAACGGCTTAGATTAGATGTTTTACAAGTGGAGATGTTTGAATCAGGATGTTTGAAAAAATCGACAGACAGAGCTTCAATCATTGAATTTATACTTGTGTGCCGTCGAATTTTATGAATAATACAATTATGGATAGGGTTAGCCTCGAGCTAGGAAGCGGCGGAAAAATGATGCGCGATTTTATCGCGGAACACATCCTGGGGACCTTCCACAATCCTCTTCTGGATTCGCTTTCGGATTCAGCCCATCTGCCGGGAGAGATCGCGTTTACAACGGACAGCTATGTGGTTCATCCAATCTTTTTTCCTGGAGGTGACATCGGCACCCTCTGTGTGAACGGAACAGTCAACGACCTTATTGTATCGGGCGCAGAGCCCAAATATCTGTCCCTTTCATTCATCCTTGAGGAAGGCTTTTTATGGGACGAGCTTAAAACTGTCCTGGATTCCATAAAGCAAGCTGCCAAGAAAGCAGGGGTAGTTATCGCCACCGGCGATACCAAGGTCGTTAGACGCGGCCAGGGTGATAAAATATACATCAACACATCCGGGATCGGAACCATAATAGGACATCCGAAAATAGAAAAGATCAAACCAGGCGACAAAATCATAGTCACGGGAACACTTGGAGAGCACAGCCTCGCAGTAATGCTGGCCCGGGGGGATTTCGGCCTTGAATCCGAGGCAATAAGTGACTGCGCTCCTCTGAACTTTCTTCTCCCATACTGGAAGAATGGGGCCTTTTGGATGCGGGATATCACCCGGGGAGGCCTGGCAACCGTGCTTTCGGAACTGGCGGAAAAACTTCCATATTCGGTCATAATCGAGGAAGATGCCGTTCCCCTCTCTGATGCTGTTCGTGGTGCAACAGAGCTTCTGGGGATCGATCCTCTGTTCCTTGCTTGTGAAGGCAGGGCTGTTCTTGTCGTTCCCAAGGATCAGGCAGATAAGATCCTGGAAAATATCCGGAAAGACAAACTGGGAGAAACAGCCTCTATTATCGGTGAAGTGGAAAACAAGACCGGTAAAGCAGGAGAGGTCTTCCTGTCCACACTATCAGGGGGGCTGCGTCTTCTTGAACCCCTGACCTCCGAACTCCTTCCCCGGATATGTTGAAAGAAAGATAGGGTTCAAGGATTCAAGGGGTCGAGGGTTCGAGTGAAAAGAAAAGATAGAAGAATCTATTAAAGTCGTTGAAATCGAAGAAGGCCAAAGAACAAGAGAGAGGATTCAAGGGGTCAAGTAAAAGAATAAGAGGCCAAAGGTGAAAGGCCAAAGGCCAATGCAAAATAGGCCCAAGGCTAAAAGCAGCTTAGCCCAAAGTCATTTAATTTACGTCATTCCCGTGGAAACGG
>CBDVEQ010000088.1:0-10702 GCA_965373045.1 uncultured bacterium
AGCTCAAGAAACTCCATGAACTCAAAGAACTGGATTCCCGTTTGCACGGGAATGACGGAACACGACGAAGCCACTGCGGTAAGATCGGCATGTTAATTGTTCAGGCTGCTCTGGATTATTCACGAGTCGATATGCGAGGCGTGGCGTATGAAGCCGTATTAATATACTGCGAATGCGCCGCAACAAAGCAGATCGGCTCGCCCGAAGGGTAAAAAATGCCGATAATAAAATTGAGATCTTACAGAGATGTTATAGAACAAAATTATGGAAAAAATTGTTTGGATAAAAAGCATGACTAGATTTTTTATAATATGTTAGTTTATCGGCAGTTTTTATAAATAAAGCAGGTTAAAGGAGGCTTTTGATAAGAACAATAATTCCTACAGCAGCAGAAACGGTCAGGATTGCGGGCTTTGTTAGCCCTTTGTCCAGAAGTCGAACGGTCAGCCTGGATGACCAAAATCCAAGAAGAATGCCGGGCAGCAGGATCAGGGCCATATAAACTTCTCTCAGCCCAAACCGCCCGATTACAACTAGAGATGAAATGGAAATGATAGTGCCGAAAATAAATATGCTGGAGAGAGTTCCGCGAATTTCAGGCCCTTTCTGGTTTTGATAGACAAGGGCCATGGGAGCTCCTCCGATAGCAGAGGTTGTGCCCATCAGGCCAGATAGTGTTCCGGCAGAAAAAATGTTTAAAGGCTTGAGCGTAAGCTTGATCTTGCTGAAGCTGATTAATACGGCCAGAATCACCATAGCTCCAAAAAGTGCAGACATGCTGTCTTCAGGGATGATGCTCAGAAGAGATGCGCCAAAAATTGCGCCGGCAACACGTCCTGGAATGGCCCACTTCACCCCTTGAATGTGAATGGATCTATGATCCCGCCGGGCCATTAAAAGAGTCAGAGCAAGAGCTGAGAGCAGGAGAGGACCTGGGATAAACGCGGGATGGACCAACACAAGAAGAGGAACTGCAATAGGACCCAATCCGAAACCGAGAGAACTTTGAAGAAGTGTTCCTGTAAAAACAATGCCTGTTACAAGCAGGACGCTTAAAAGGTCAATGGGAAGTTCCATGATAAAAGGACTTCTATTGGCTTTTTATTCTACGGCATCAAGAATTCCGGTCATGAATTTCACAAAAGGAAGAGCTCCCTCTGTATCCATGCCCAGCCTGACTATAACCAGATTCATTGAAGGGATTATGACAGTATACTGTCCCTGATACCCATAACAATATATCATTTCTTGCGGCAGTGCGGGATACTCCCTGGTCTCGGGGTTTCCGGGAAAACCCTTGTTCAGCCAGAATTGAGCACCATAATTCCCTTTCGGGGATTTTGGTGTAGGAGTTGCTGTGTACTGCACCCAGCCGTCAGGAAGGATACGCTCTCCTTCCCATACACCGTCATTGAGATAAAGCAGCCCAAAGCGAGCCCAGTCTCTCGCGCATGCATATACGTAAGCAGCCCCGACAAACATACCGGTCGCATCTGTTTCAAATACCGCGCTTCGCATTCCCAGCTTATTGAACAGGGCTTCTCTCGGAAATTTCAAGTACTCCTCCATGCTGTCAAAACTTCTTTGAATGATACCAGCCAGAATATTAGTAGTTCCGCTGGAGTAGGACCACTTCCCGTTAGGCTCTGTCTCAAGTGGAAAAGAGGCGGCGAATGCATCCATGTCCTGTTTTGTAAAGAACATCCTGTTCACATCAGCAACAGGTTTTGTTTCATATTCTTCCTCAAATTCCAGGCCGCTGCTCATTCGGAGAAGCTGGTCAATGGTGATAGCATTCCTGGGATCATCAGGTGTGTTCCATTCCGGTACCGGCGCCGCTCCTTCAAGCGACAGCTTTCCCTGCCCCACCAGGATCCCGACCAAGGCACTGGTCACGCTTTTGCTCATGGACCATCCGATCAGTGGGGTTTCCCTTGTGATCCCATTTGCATAGCGTTCCGCCACGACCCTGCCGTCTTTGACAACAATTACTGCCCGTGTTCGCCACGGCTTGTCCGGATCCAGATCGTCAAAGGCTGAATTAACTGCTTTGTTCAGCTGCTCGATATTGATATTATCAGGGGGGGGTTCATCAGAAAGTTTATTACCTGTGGGCCAGGGAATCTCCTCCGGATTTATTGGCAGCGGCTCAGGAATTGGAACATCCCACGAGCGGATCTCTTCTGCATCGGCTCCGGAGAGAAGGACAGCTCCCAACTTATCATGATAAACCGCTTTGTTCTTGATTAAACCTAACAAACTCGTAGTGACTTCCTTTGCCTCGTGATCGACATTCCATTTGATAATCTTAAAAAGCGGGTGGAATGACAGGTCCTCTTCAATCACATTCTGCGCCTCCCTTCCGGAAACAAATACGCCGGAACAAAGGATCTTGGCTTTTATTCCCACGCCGATCGGCCCCTTTCCTAGATAAGGGGCAAATTTTATTCCCCCGACAATCACAACTCCAATAAAGATGACTAGAATTCCCAGCCACACTCTTTTTTTTGTAAATATTTTCATCGCTCCTCCTCATATTATTCGTACTGCTTTATTGATAAAAACTGCCGATAACCTAACATAAGTTATTGTGAATAATCCAGGCTATATAAACTTATGACACCAATCATCAACTCACTATACACACTCTTAATCCAATTATCCAGCCTGGAATATTCACACGATCTGGCTTCAATTTTAATCAATTTACAATTACAACAAAAATCATCTATACTTTAAAAATAATATCCGAAATAAAAAAAGAATCCACAAAGAGGAGGATTCCCCATGTCACAAAAAAACATGAACAGAAGGAAGTTCCTGGGAAGCACTGCACTGGGATTGATGACGGCAGGGCTTGGATTTCCACGCCTGACTGCATCAAGTGTTGAAAAATCCGGCGGGAACAAAATCATTTACAGAACACTAGGCAGGACCGGCCTGAAGATTTCCGCAGTAAGCTTCGGAGTGATGAATTCAGACAGTCCGGACCTTATCAACCGTGCCCTGGACATGGGTGTCAATCACCTGGACACAGCCCATGTGTACCTCAGAGGAAAAAGCGAACAGGTCATAGGCGAGGTTGTTGAAAGACGGGGAGATCGTGACAAAATCATCATTGGAACTAAAATGCGTTTCAACAGGGACCGCAAGACCCATCGTTTTCTCATGAACGGGACAGGGAGGCAGCCCGCAGCAACCCCTGAGAATCTTTACGAACAACTCGAACTCAGCCTGGAACGTCTGCGAACGGATTATATAGATATTCTTTATCTTCACAGCTGTGACAGTCCGGAAATGGTTACCTTTGAACCGTTGAAGAACGCTTTAGTCAAAGTTAAAAAACAGGGAAAAACCCGGTTTATAGGAATCTCAACCCACAGCAATGAACCTGATGTAATCCGGGCAGCAGTTAACACTGGCGTTTATGATGTGATCCTGACCTCATATAATTTCGTTCAAAAACACAGAAAGGAGGTTAAAAAGGCAATCCAATATGCCGTTGACAAAGGAATCGGGATCGTAGCCATGAAAACTCAGGGCGGCGGCCGTTTTCAAAGAGAGAGCAAGGTCGGAATCAACCATACTGCCGCTTTAAAATGGGTCCTTCAGGATGAAAATGTCTGTACATCCATCCCCGGCATGACGTCATTTGATCAACTCGATCTCAATTTTAAGACAATGAATGATCTGGCCATATCCAGCCAGGAAAAAGCCGACATCATTGCCGGCCAGGCCATGAATGGGATACTCTACTGTCAGAACTGCAGATCCTGTATCCCCTCCTGCCCTAAAAGTGTTGAAATCCCTCACTTGATCCGGGCCTATATGTACGCCGACGGCTACGGAAATCCTTACCAGGCAAGAAACACAATTGCAGAACTTCCAGACAAGGAAGGGCTGGATGTTTGCCGCAGCTGCACTTCATGCACAGCCGTATGCGCCAACGGCATTGATATCTCTGCTCGAGTCGATTTTCTAATCAAAAGCAAGTACTATCTAGGCTAAAGATACAGACACTAAAATCTCTTTCAGATAATCCAGCAGTTTCTTCATATCCAGGGGCTTTTCGATGAAATAGTCGGCTCCGGACTCACGGATATACGTCCGGCAGGCCTGGCCTTTATATACAGCAGACATCAATACTACCTTGATCTTGGCAAGTTTCGGATCTTCTTTAATTTTTTTTGTAAGTTCGAGCCCATCTACAATGGGAAGCAGGATATCACTGATAACAATAGCCGGAATATGGTTTCTGACGATCTTCAATCCACTTGAACCATCACGGGCAGTAAACACCTCAAATCCCGCCTTTTTCAGAGTATGTTCTAAAAGGCGGAGAGTCACTTTTTCGTCCTCAACAATAACTATCTTGTAACTCATAGTTTTTTCCCATTCCAGGATTATATTTTAAACATGTCCAGACATTGTTATTTTGACTTCGGACGAAATAGTTTTTCGACTTCTTTCTTGAATTCCTGGAAAATGGCCATATCCTCCAGGCTTTCAGGTCCGGAAGCAAAACTCTTCACCATATTTTTGTAATACCACTCCTGGCTGCTCTTTCCTTCATTGAAACGTTCCCAAACTTCTTCTCCTCTTTCCCCGTTATCATCGGCTATAGAAAGAATGTTGTCAAGCTTATCAGCACACGCAACAATCTTAGTATCTCTTGGAGCAGTGCTCATGAACTCAATGGCGTGGGATTTACGCACCATCCATGGCTGGCTTTTATCCTGTTCCGTGCATCCGTAAACAATGGTTGTCACCTCATCTCCGAACATCTGGCTGATATCACCGAGGGATATTGAGGTGTCCTCCACTACATCATGGAGCAGTCCTGCAGCGATCAATTCGTCAGAGCAGCCACAGCGGGAAAGGATCATGGCCACGCCAAATGGATGTGATATATACGGAATATCTGTATATTTACGCACATGGCCCTGGTGAGCTCTGGCTGCTACCTCGATAGCCATATTGATCATAGATTTTATCATCATTTAATAACAGTAACTTACTATTCTAAAATTTAAAACCAATGCCGGCTTCTGCTTCAATTCCGCCAACATTTATCGTGAATGGTTCAGGCTACAGCGGATTTACCACAATCTCCGCTTTTAACCTTAGGCCGGCCATATACACGCTGAAATTCTGCCCGATCTTGGACTGCTTGATCTGTTCAACGATCTCTTCCCTAATCTCTTCCAGGGTGCGGGTTTCCTTCTTACGGTCTACGATCTTTAGGATGTGCAAACCATATTTGGTTTCAACAATGTCGCTGATCTCCCCCACCTTGAGGTTGAATGCCGCATCTTCGAAGGGCTTGACCATTTTTCCGCGGCCGAAATTCTCATAAAGGCCGCCATTTTCTTTTGAACCCGGATCTTCGGTGAATTCTTTGGCCAGTGCGGCAAAATCTTCTCCTCCTTTGGTGCGGGCAAGGATTCCTTCCATCTTTGTGCGGATCTCGACTTTTTCCTCATCAGTCTTGCCCTGTGTGAGAAGCAGTATATGACGCACCGATGCAGTTTTGTCTGCGAAGTAGATGGATTCGACTTCGGCATCAGTGACAGTAATATCCTTAGCAACGACACTGTCCATAAACCTCTGGATAATAATTTCGACTTCGATGTTTTCACGAACCTTGTCAATAGTTATTCCGTTCGCTGTCAGAATTTCGGTGAATTTGTCTATCCCGCCGGCTTTTTCGGCCTGCTCATTAATCACCTTGTCAATATCTTCCCCGGGAACAGTGACATTGGCTTTTTTAGCCTCTGCCAGTATCAGCTTTCTGTCAGTCAACAACTGAACATTACGCTCTATGTATTGTCTGAGTGAATCCGCATCCATCTGTTTTAGCTGATCTGCCCGGTTTCCCAGATTGCCTATAATAAACTTAATAACCTCGCCGGTTGTGATGTTAAAATCTTTTGCCTTGATCAGCACTTTATTGACGTCTGGATCGAGTACTTTAATGATAGAGGAGAGATCCTTCGCCATCTGATATTCGGAAGTGCCTTTTTCAACAACTACCTCCTCTTTCTTTGGCGAACACGAAAGAATAATCAGAGAAATAACCAGGGGCAGAGTTAGAATTTTTTTCATGCCAGCTCCTTTGTTAAACACAATCTATGTAGTTTAACATATAGAACATTAAAGTTCGAGAAACCCTTCTCAACAAATTAAATGGAAATAGATCACAAGCAACAAGTTAGCTTCTCCTCTTGGTTTCTCTAGCCTTACTTTCCTTACATTAATCGTTTCCTGCATTCCTTGCCAGCGATAGCCCTTAATTATGACTTATTTGCCCGATTCCAAAAAACTTCCCTAGGTCAGATCCCAATATGTTTTTTTATTGAGGTGAAGTAAAGGGCAGATTCTTTGACTGGCTCACCAGTGATCTTTTCCCAGAACTCTCTGTAGAGCCGGACCTGCGGGGCGTAATGATCCACATAACTCTGGAGATGGGCCCCAACTTCATCCGTCTTGTAATCCACAATGACCCACCCGTCCGGCTCACGAAAAATCAGATCAATCACACCGGAGACAATCACGGGCAGATGAGGGTGTTGTTTACCCTGGCTGCTTTTGTCTTCCTGGCCAATTACTGCACCTTTTCGCTCTAGTTCCTCTGTATCGGATTTTAATGAGA
Organism: uncultured bacterium; assembly: GCA_965373045.1. Lineage (GTDB taxonomy): Bacteria > Acidobacteriota > Aminicenantia > Aminicenantales > Aminicenantaceae > DAOVDI01. The sequence continues at coordinate 6,653 of CBDVEQ010000088.1, forward strand.
AAGGGATCTCAAAATATCTCTTCTCCGCATTCCGCACTCTCTCCCACAGCTCGCTCTCAAGGATGGCCCCAACCAGTTCCAGAAGCTGAGTTTTCTCCCCGATATCCCGTTCCTCGGCTATCAGAGCATTCCGCGCTAAAAGTTCCAGGTTCACTTTCTCCCCCCTTCTTCCCACAACATCCAACACATGGTGGACCACACGCCCCCAGCTCACTCCTCTCCCGCTTTCACTCCACTTGGGAATATCATCATTATCTTTTGCCAGAGAAGTAACACTTTCCACCCAATAGCTCGGCTCAGCTCCCTTCTCCCTGTTCAAATGCAGAGCCGTCCTGACATCATCGTAGTTTCCCTGCGAAATGGAAACCTTCTCTTTCTCAGAAAATGTTGCTCTTTTTGGCTCATACCATAACTCAGAAACGCCAGGTTTTTTAAATTCTGCAATATGCCAGTCCAGCAGCTTCCACGACTTATTGGGCAGATTTCCTTCATACGTGCTTATAACCATCATATTTTTTGCCCGCGTGGCTGCTACATACATCAACCGCGCTTCCTCCGCAGCCTGGTAGCGATTCTCCTCCTCCGCCCTTTCCGCCCAACCCTCTGGCTGAGAAAGGATCTTTGACTGGAACCTTTCCTTCTTTGTGAACACAAAATATCCCTTAGGACGGCCCTTCTCAGGACGTACCACATGTTTGTCGGGCTTGTGATCCCGGACACCCACCGGATTTGCGAGGAAAACAACGGGCGCCTCCAATCCCTTGGCCTTGTGGAGATTCATCAGCCTTACCGCATTAACCCTACCTGGAGTCAGGCTCATCTCTTCGACCTCATGGACTTCAACCAGTTCCTCCATATAGGCCACAACATCCGGAAAAGACGTTTTTCCATCCCTCTCGCGGTTCCGCAGAAACTCGATAAGTTTCAGCACATTGCCGGCCTTGCTACTGCCCATCTCAGAGGAGGCAAGATAATAGAGGATCCCGGAATCCTCAACGATCTTTTCCATGGCCGTGGAAGCGGGCAGATCCTTTGTCCAACGCCACCATTTTTTCATGATTTTGAGGCATTCTACCGTATACTTCGCGCCCTGCTCCCCATCCTCCTGGTTCCAATCTCTAAGAAAATAGAACCGTCCCCCATTTTTTCTGAAATTAAAGAGGTCGTTATCGCTGACACCGAAAAAGATCCCCCTCAGCACGCTCACAGTCAGAACAGCGTTGTCCGGGTCCCTGAGCGCTCTCGCCAGGTTAACGATCTCGTTGATATCGCCGGAATCCGTGAAAGCATCGCTCCCGGTTATCTCGTATGGAATCCCTTGCTCCTCAAGCGCGCGGGCATAGATGTTCATGAGCTTTTTATAGCGGAATAAAAGAAGAAAATCCGAAGGGGACGCTTCCTCCTCCTTTCCCTGAGTTATTTCCTCTTTCGTTCTTGCCAGTTTTACATTTCCATCACAAGCCCACTTGATCCACCCAGCTATTTTCTCCGCGTCCTCATCTGCAATAGATTTCTGTTTATTTCGGGACTTCTTCGCAACCGTTATTTTATAAATTCCATCCCAGGCATCTTCTTTTTTCTTCCTCACTGTGTTCATACGGGCATAGGGCGCTTGATATTTGTCCGAAACTTTAGGAAAGACCCGCTTAAAAAGAGGATTGTTCCACTCGGCCAGGGAATCCAGAGACCGAAAATTAGAGGTCAGCTTCAAAACATCCCCTCCCGCTCCCAGGATCTGGTCCCGCACCACATTGTAGGTATCGATATCCGCCCGTCTGAACCGGTAAATGGACTGTTTGGGATCCCCTACAAGAAAAAGCGATCCCGGCCTGGGCGATAGCTTCTTCCAGTCCTTCTCCTCCAGTTCCTCCCCGGTGAGATACATCAACATCTCTGCCTGGATGGGGTCTGTGTCCTGGAACTCGTCCACCAAGATATGGGTGAACTTTTTCTGAAAGTACTCCCTGACCTTAGGGTGTTTTCTCAGGAGTTTAGCAACGGACAGCAAAAGATCGGCAAAATTGATCAGAGAATTTTTCTTCCTCTGCTCATAGTAAAACAGGACAGCAGGCTTTAGAAAAGCAATGATCCGGGAATGCCGGTACTCCCTCCACTCCTTAAGCTCCTTCCTTACAATCCCATCACGGAAGCTCTCAAAATCCGCCAGTGCAGCCTTGGCCAAATCCCCATCCGGCCAAAGCTTTTGTGTGATCGAAATGTTTTTATCCATCTGCTCCATGGTTTCCATCAGGACCAGCGGATTGTCAAAACCGATATTTTTCTGCCGCACAAAGAAGCGTATCATCCTCGTCTGGAAATCATCCCGGGTCTCTTCTTGTGTCTTGTGGGGAACGGCTTCCCGCATCCTCGCAAGAAAATCTTCAAGCTGCTTCTTCACCGCATCAAAATCCGGAGCACGGTTTTTTCCTCCGATCAGTTCCACCTCAGGATACATTGAGATGGTAGTGAACGCATCTTTGAGGTCCTCGGGTTCAAGACCGACTTCTTCAAGCGCTGCCAGTTCAGGTGGGTTTTCCCTTCTCACTTCAACCAGGTAGTCCAGCCAGCACTGCTCCCGGAAAACCACGTCGTCAATATCATCCAGTTCCTGGAAGTCGGGCATAAGCGCGATCTCGATCGGCCTTTCACGAAGCATCTGCGCGCAGAATGAGTGGATGGTCCCGATAAAACATTGCTCGAGGTTCTGCATGCTCTCCCCGAGCCTACGATGGAATTCTGTTCCCTTGTCCTCTTCTGCATAAGCATTTTCGAGGTTGGTCTGGAACCGCTCCCTGAGCTCGGCTGCTGCCTTCCTGGTAAAGGTCACAGCCGCCAGGGTATTGACCTGGCAAACTCCCTCTCTGAGATAAGCGAGCATCCGGTCAACCAGGCTTTTTGTCTTTCCTGAACCGGCCCCCGCCTCAACCAGAAAAGTCGTGTCCAGATCCGCGACGATCCTCTTCCTCTCTGCACTATCGACCGGTTTCATTCCTATTTCGCTATTCATACTCTTTAAGCCTGTCAAAGATGGCAAACTCCCCGGCGTTGGTCTCGATCTTGGCCTTGGTCCTATCGATCACATCCTTTCCACACACCGCACTGTAATCACAGAAACCGCAGTTCGCATCCGGATTGACCAGAAAACGCCCGGTCTCCAAAATAGAAAAAAGCTCCACAAGAAGCTCTCTGAGTTTTGTCCTGTCAAAATTTTCGAACAGGATCTCCCTGCCGTCTCCCTTCCATGTGGGGAAAGCATACCCTGTCCACCTTACCCGTGGCTCAGGATCGATCCCCTTTTTTCGGATGATCTTTTCAGCTGCTTCCGCGTAAAGAGCGTGCTGGAGATACTGGCCCCTGCCAAAGGATTTTATTTTTTCATATTGAGTATAGCTTCCCGTCTTATAGTCAATGACTCTGATATCGCCTTTTCCCGTCCTGTCCACCCGGTCGATGCGGCCGTGAAGGCGGAAGGACACACCGGGCTTCACTTCGATGGAGACGCTGTCTGTTATCCCTTCGCCCTCTTCCCCATCAAAGCCGAAGTTGACCTCAAAAAGAAGGGGCTCCACCTTCTCCTTCCTTCTTGCCTCTGCTTTGAGGAAAATGTCCAGGGTCGCAAAGATCTCTTGTTTTTCCCTTTCAAAAATAGGCTCGGACGGGGGTGGATTTTCCTCCCTGTATTGGGTTGTGATATTTTCAGCAACTGCCTGGATCTCTGCTCTATGCTTTTCAGGCTTAATTTCCTCTCCCCTATCACGAATGCCTCTCATGAACACACAGAAAACATCATGAAGAAGCGATCCCCTATGCATGGCATCCAGCCACTGCGCCTTGTCCAGAACTATCTCATCCGGAGGTTGAATTCCGAGTATATAGCGGAAAAAATAGCGGTAAGGACAGCGGGCCAGGGTCTCGATCCGCGACGCGGACAGGACAAGATCCTGATTCAAGCAGGGATGGAGCGCTTCCGTAGAAGCGTCGATCAGTCCTTCGTATGTGCAGATGTCAGGCCCCTCCCGCATGGTCCGCGCATAATCTCCCTGAGCGATA
>CBDVEQ010000089.1:0-10697 GCA_965373045.1 uncultured bacterium
GATCTTTTCCGTCTAAGAGAGTTGTGATCTCATCATCTATGGTTTCTATAGAGACAATTTTATTCGTTCCTTTTTTTATAGTGACCGGACGCTCTGTATTCGGACGCAGGGTATAACAGGGAACCTGAAGATAGCTCGTTTCTTCCTGGATCCCCCCTGAATCTGTAATAACACAGAATGCGTTTTTTTCAAGAATGACAAATTCTTCATAATTCAGGGGTTTGATCAGAACAAAATCTTTTAAAGGAAAAAACGATGAAGCCATATCTTAAATTTTTACTTTTGTCCTCGGATGCACAGGGAAGATCAATTTCATCTTTTTTGAAATATCATTAAGACCGCTAAGAATCCGGAAGAGCTTTTCTGTACAATCAACATTGGAAGGCCGATGTATGGTGATCAGTCCGAAAGGACGAACTTTAGAGGTTTCATCCTTGTCAGTGATCTGAAATTTTTTCAAAAAATTCTTTTCAAAATTTGAATCTATTGTACTGAGGGTTTTTTTCAAGGAATCAATCATGATATTACCCACATTAACGCACCATGGAGTATCCAAGAAAGATCTGCCTGATGATCTGAGGGAATCCCAGCTTTTAACGTGGACAATCCCCTCATTCCTCAGATTATCATCAGCATCCTGGCAGTGAGTAAATAACAGATCAGATATACAATCTGTAAGTTTACGGTTGATTTCTTCCGGCATACTTTCATCAAAACTGCGCAAACCGGCTTCCACATGGGCAACAGGAATACATTTTTTCCTCGCCGTCAGACTGCAGGCGATCGTAGAATTAACATCCCCAAAAACAACAACCAAGTCCGGATTTGTCTCCTCTATAACCTTTTCAAATCTCACCATGATCTTGGCCGTCTGTTCTGCATGCGATCCGGATCCGACTTCAAGATTAAAGGAGGGTTCGGGCAGTTTCAGATCAGCAAAGAAGGCCTGAGACATCTCATAGTCATAATGCTGCCCCGTGTGGACAAGAATCGGAACTGCAAATTTATTTTTATTCAAAGTGTCAAAGAGCGGAGATGCCTTGATAAAATTCGGCCTTGCCCCGACAGCAAGAATGATCTGTTTCATTGTTTTTTCAGGTTACCGCTTAAACTTATTGATTCTTATTTTCTGTTATCTCATATAACATAAAGTGTTGATTGTTATATATCAACTTAAATCCATTCCTTTCCCACATTTCCTTCGTCCTCTTCCACTCAGAAAAATTGTAGATATAGTATTTAATGTTATTCACAAGCATAAACTTGTGAATTCGGGAATATTTGTGTCTGTTTAGACGAAAAATCCCTGGATAGTTATTTTGAGGCAGGTATTTGAATCGTCCGCGCCTCCCAATACGGGCTATCCAAAGACCAGGGTCCTTATCTCTAATCAGGCTAATGTTTTTCATTATCTCAGGAACAAGCCGAAGATAGATATACCTCCTGGCAGATCCAACAATTCCGCTTTCAAAAGGAGAAGAGACATCAAGCATAACAGAAACATCAATAAGCAGTCGTTCATTTACAGAAAATTTGATATGGCTTAAATATTCCAGCTCTTTGAACAAGCGGAAATATCTCAGATTATTTAATTTCCAATCTTTAAATATATGATCTTCTAATGCAGAGACAAGAAATAACACAAAGATTAATAATAAAACAATCATATTGATCCATTGTCTTTTCTTTATTTCTCTGTGTTTCAAGTTGCGCCCCTCTTCGAAAAGAAAATGTTTAAGAACTTCAATCCAACATATAGACAGACTATAAACAACACATGAAAAAGAGTTCGGTTACCAGTATCTCCCCATCCCATTCTCCATCCATTCCTGAAAACATTAATGATGTTATATAAAAGAGCAAAAGAGACGATATAGTCAAGGAAGACAGATTCATATTTTATTCGCTTCAAGAAAAGAGCCAATATAAAAAGGATTCCAAGTGCAAGCCAGGTCAATCCCCAGTATCCATTTTTTAATATATTCATAATGAAAAAACCATACCGATTTATTATCAGCATATACCCTTTCTGTTTCATCCCAATTGTGAACAGAAGGTAAGTCCATCCTATGGTTAATACATAAAGCATTAAAAGAGGGGTATTCTGAACCAGTTTTTGTGGAAGTTTCCTTTGAAAAAAGGTTACATATAATAGTAATAATAAATATATCGCTAATATTATCAACAAATTATCAGAAGTGATAAAATCAGTGGCCAATGGATAATTGTAATTCATCAGCTGAATAACCAATTTTACTATCCAAATAAACATCGGGCCGAGAACGCCATACGAATAGACTAATTTTTCTTTGTATTGAACTTCAGACAGTGAATTAAAAATGAGAATATTGATCAAAATAAACAAACTTCCTTCAATCCGCAGCAATCCAACGGACAAAACCATTAAGGCGGAGAACACAGTCCAGAATTTTTCTCCTGTTTCCAGTCTTTTCCATATTCCGAAAAATCCAAGAAAACTGAAAAAAGCAGTTGAAATATTCGATGACACATACACCCCTCCGATCAAGACCAAAAACCCGCTAAAAGGGATCAAAAGTATCATCAAAGAATATCCGATTCTTTCGTTAAAATGGACATTTTTATCTTTTAATAAAGAAAAAAAGCTTTCAAAAAGGACAAGCGCAATGGACATCATCATAAGGGGAGACAGCACATAAAGATAATCAAATCCGAATATTCTTCCTGAAGACATAAAAACGTACTGTAAGATCCCATAAATGGCCACGTATTTATTAGGTATCCCTGCAGAGGAAGTAACAAGGTTACCTCCTGTAATGAGTTGCCAGGAATCATTTGTAAGAAGGGAAAAATTCAATATTAAAAATATAAATGACAGAGATGAGAAAACCAGAATAAAAATGGAGATCTCATTAATATCTCTTTTCGAATATTTTTTATGCTTTAATCCGAAAAAAAAGAGGACAAGAATAAATAAAATACTCAGGCTGATAATAATAAACCGGTCAATTGGAATTCCAGCAGTAATAAGAATAAGAATGAATAATCCCCACAATATGAGTCCGACTGGAAAAGCAAGGACATAACGAAAAAATTTTTTAAAATTATCCTTAAATAAAAAAGTCGCGGTCAGTCCTAAGAGGACAATTACTAACATAAAAAGATATTGATTAATCATGAGTTTTTAATAATATTTGCAGAGCAATATCCTCAGGGACAAAGACATACACTCCATCAAAGAAGAAAAAATAATATGTATCCAATCCCTTTGATACATCAATCAATACAAATTTTTGTAATCTTTTCAATGTGAAAAAGTCAGGGAAAGACTGAATTTCCAGTTTGTTCAATTCTTTCATATCCTGCTTTGACAACAGTCTGTTATAATGTTTCTCGATCATTTGCCTCGGTCTTACGAAAGCCCTCAAATAATCATCTTTCTCCATCTCCCTTAAACTAGGAATGACAAGATCTTTATCCTTCAAAAAAGAATCCATTATAAGATACTGATTTATGAACAGCCCTCTTTTTCCCCATGACTTATTAGCTGCCTCATTCAAAGAAGCGCTTTTCTTTAATGTGAAATATGAATTCAAGCTTTCATGAGGAGTTTTGTTTAATGTGGGAAAAAGGGAGATGTTAAAAGCGATAATAAATAAAAGAAAAATACAGAAACTCACTTTAAAAAACTGAAATATATCTCTCTCTAAAACTACATAATATAGCAATACTAGGAAAATAACTCCAAGAAAAATGAACAAAGGAAGCCCTATAAAATAATCACGAATAATCCGTTTGTAATGCCAAAAAAACGCAGCCCCAGGGCCTTTCAGGCCTGACAACACAAAGCCCATATTAAATAAAATGAGGAAAACTAGAGGAGCATATAAAACTATTTTTGAGATATTTTTCATTTTCCTATGATCTAAATCACAACATCTAAAATATCATTCAATCGATATATTCCCTCATCCACAATTCCAAGTTCAGGATTCTCCACAGTGGTCTACTGGCGTCTATCTTGCCTCTCAAATGCCTTTTATACAATAAAAGCACTTTTGATGGAATAATAAACTTCCTAGACTTGAAAGAATCTGATTGTATAACTTCGTTTATTATTTCCTTCATCTCCCCCCGGAACCACTGCGCCTCTGAAGTCAGAAAGGGCACTTTATCCCGTCTGCTTAAAATATAGCCCGGAACATCATCCTTCAAGGCCCTTCGCATAAGAAATTTACTGAATCCATTCCTGATCTTAAACTCTGGCGACAGAGAAAAAAGGAAGGAAACAAGCCTATAATCCATAAAAGGCATGCGGGATTCAAGGCTGTGGGCCATAGAATTACGGTCTGCATAACGCAGGAGAGCAGGAAGACCATCATGTGCGAAAACTTCATACAGCCGCTGATTCAGAGGGGATGAAAAAATCTTTTCAAGACTGGAATGAGGGAGAGGGATTTTTTCAAAATACTTTTTATCGATCCATGTTGTTTGATACTGGGAATCCTTCATTTTCGCCAGAGAAATCATTTTTCTGTGGGGCAAAAACCCGGAAAAGGCCATTATAAAATTGAGCCCAGACTTTGGAAGGGATGCTGCCTCCTGATAAATTTCTCTCAAAAAAGTCTGCAATTTAAATGATCTCATGAGCTCCGCCCAATAAACCATTTTGAAATACGGATATCCTGCCAGGATCTCATCCGCCCCTTGCCCGTCCAGAGTAACCGTAACCCCATGGCTTTTGGCCAGTTCAAAAACCTTCCACTGCGCATACATACTTGTTGAAGTGAATGGTTCATCATGGGATCGTATCAATCTTAGTAAATCGTTTTTAAGATCACTGCCGGTTATGGCCTTCTTTTGCGCGGTAACGCCTAACCGGTTTATTGTTTTATTTATATAAGGAGATTCATCAAAAGGATGCCCTGGTTGAATGATGGAAAATGTCCTCTGGAAACCCTCTTTGATAAGAGGATTGGCGAGAGAGACAATGGCATTGCTGTCCAGTCCTCCTGAAAGACATGTCCCGACCGGGACATCACTGCGAAGTCTGAGTTTGACAGATTCAAGGAGATGATCCCGGAAGGCTTCAAAAACATCCCTTTTATCTTCACCTTTTTTCTGTATGCAATTCTTTATATTCCACCACTTTTGGATGTTAAATTTGCAATTCTCAGCTATTTTCAAGGTAAAACTGTGTCCTGCCTCCAGGTTTCTGATCCCCTCGAAGAAACTGTGTTCCGAAGTATCCACCCGTGAATAGAACAGATAATCCTTGAGGGCAGGAAGGAAAGGTTGATTATGAATCCATGGGAGATGCAGTAAGGCTTTAATTTCCGAAGCAAAGGCAAAATAGTTTTTATTGGAATGATAGAAGAAAGGCTTTATCCCAAACCTGTCTCGAGATCCAAATATGACATTTTTCTTCAGGTCATAAATCACAAAAGCCCACATTCCGTTAAATCTAGACAGACATTCTTCACCCCATTCCAAGTAGGATTTTAATATGACTTCCGTGTCTGATCTTGTGCGAAAGATATGCCCCTTTTTTAAAAGCTCTCCCTTGAGTTCCAGGTAATTGAAAATCTCTCCATTATGGATGATCCAGATCTGCCCATTCTCATCGGACATAGGCTGGGCAGCATCCGAAGAAAGGTCAATGATGGAAAGACGTCTGTGTGCAAATCCGATTTGGCCCTCTAACGAGGGCTTCTGGGAACGTCTGTACAACGAACATCTCGCATTTTGTGTGTCGAATACACAAAACTGTTCATCATCCGGCCCTCTGTGTGACAATGATCGCGACATCCTCAAGAGGAGTTCATTATCAACAGCTCCTTTATTGAGGTTTACGATTCCGGCAATTCCACACATTTTATTTCAATCTATTTATCCAGGATGAAACGGGCTCTCCTGTCCCATGTATAACCGGCAACATCTTGTCCAGCCCGCTGGGCTATTTTTTTTACCAGTTGATCTTCGGTCTTCACTCTATTCAAAGCACTCTCCCAAGCCTTTATATTGTCAGGTTCGACCAGTAAAGAGTTCACATTATGCTGCAGGACTTCTTCCAATACCTGGATTCGGGACGAGATGATCGGTTTTTCGGCTGCCATATATTCGAACATCTTCAAAGGAGACATATACTGGACGGTGTCGTGCTTAGCCTGTCGGTGCAGCACCTGATTTTGATAAGGCATCAAAAGAACATCAAAGGATTTGAGATAGCCAGGAATCGCCTTGTACGGAACACTACCAACAGAAAGAAGATTGTTTATTAAAGATCGATCGATATGGGTTTTAAGCCCTTCCAAATATTTCCCCTCCCCTCCAACAATCACAAACAGAATACCGGGAAATCTTTCAGCCAGTGCAAGAAGAATCTCCAGCCCTCTACCGGGAAAAAGGCTCCCTGTATAACCGGCGATAAATCCGTCCACAGGCAAACCAATCTTTTTTCTGATGATTTCCTTTGATTCTTCCCCTTTGAAATTATCCAAGGTGACGCCGTCATGGGCAATACAACTCTTTTCATCTGAAATTGAATACTGTTTTTGGAAAATGGATCTCATCCTTTTCGATATAAAAACAAGCTTCTTTAATTGCGGCCTGCACATAATCCTGCGAAGCAGAAAGCTGCGAATCCCGTTGACCGGTATCTCGTGCAGTTCAAATATAAAAGGAATCCCCGTCAAACCGGCTAACCAACCGTTGAATAAGTCCCTTGTGTACAAAATTTCAGGATCTATGTTTTTAACCTTTAAGTACATGCGGAAAAGCGCAATTAACCGTCCTATATACCGAATTTTTTTTAACCGGACATTCTCCAATATGAATCTATGTTTGATGTCATAGTGTTCAAAAATATCCTCAGTCCTCGCCTGGAGATCCGCTATCAATATCACCCTTGTGCCAAGTTTGGCTATGGATTGGCACATGTTCATGATATGTATGGAATGGGCGGTCTTGGACGGCAGCGAAGCAAAGGTCATATAACAAATAGTTTTTTTTCTATTCATTGCTATAACCAAGAATCTTTTTCCATACATTTTTGTTGTGTTGCATCGAAAATACTTCTTTTTTCTTATGCAGAGTTCTTCTCGCTTCCCGGCTAAACTGTTCCGCAATATCTGTGTTTTGCAAGAGAAGGATGACTTTTTCAGCGTACTCTTCAACATTTTGAAAGGGAACAATAAAGGCATTTTTTCCGTTATCGGCAATATCAGTGATATCTCCGACATCAGAAACAACACATGGGACTCCTGCATACATGGCTTCGATCATCGCCATTGGAAGTCCCTCTGCCTCTGAAGTTAATATAAAAACACGGCTTCTTTTTAAATATGAAAAGACATCTTTCACTATTCCCTTAAAATACACATTATTGACCAAGTTCAGTCTTTTCAACATCTTCGCATAAATATACCGCCGGTGCCCTCCTCCCACCATAACAGCAGAAACAGATGGTATTTCTTTTTTTATCTCAGCAATAACGCGTAGGAAAACATCAATTCTTTTTACCTTTGAAAAATCGGCAATGCAAAGCACATCTATATCCTGCTGGACAGTCCGGCTGTCCTCATATTTATTCAAAGCATATATATTGTGATGGATAAAGAATTTTGACTTATCCCTGACTACTTTATTAAGCCTGTTCCTCGAATTTTCTCCCCGGACTCCTATCCGATGGGCCGTGTTCAGCAGTTTTTTAAAAATGACTTCATAATTCAGGATAAAATCCACATCATTCCCTATAAGAATCTGAACAACAGGTTTCCGATATAATTTCCCGAGCCAGTAGGCAAACAGGCCATGAGGCCTGAGAAAAACTCCGCAGAGGAAGTCTATCTGTCCTGTTGAACAAATATGGATCCCTTTAAAAATCTTATATATTTCTCTCATAACAATAATATTAAGGAGTCCTGGCGGACTGAAAGACCGCACTTTTTTAAACTGGAGCGGTTTATTCCTGAGCAGAAATATGTTCTGTACGCTTTCCAGTTCCACAAGAGGAGCGATCTTGCTGATCAGTTTATGATCTGACAATCCTGAAAACAATAAAATATTCATTGGAGATAAGGTTCGATCAGCTTTATCATCCATTCATGGAAATTGACTTTATCCGAAATCATTCTCTCTTTTTTCTTTTTCCATTGTTTTGAAAGCTGATGCGCCAGTAACAATTCCTGGATTTTCGCATACATCCCCTGTTCATTTCCTGGTTTGAAGCCGAATGTCAATCCATATTCAGATTCCATCTCTTCCAGGTAAGAGATCCTGCCGACAAATGAATTGTACCGGATGGAGGGAACTCCCAGACAGGCCGCTTCTGCGGTCATAGTCTGAGAATCGGATATGATCATTTTTGCAAAAGAGAGAACATTGTGCATATCCCAAGGCTGGATCTGCTGTCCGCTTTTAGATTCCATGCTGGTCAAAATTGTAAAATCCTTGAGCAGTTTAAAAATCTTCTTTTTTTCTCTTTTCTTTAATCCCTGTTCATTAATATCATGATGAGCTTTTAGAGCAGAGCTTCTCAGAATAATGTATTCTTCCGGTTTCAGATCATATTTTTTCAAAACCGATATGTCTGGAGAAAACACATCCGGATGCAAATAGGCCAGTTCATGATAGGAATTGTGGATGACCCTTTTTTTCCTCCATTTTTTGTATTTTAAACAGTCAGGCACAATGACCCTTGTCGTAAATGGATAAGTAATGGCAGCAAAGAGCGGTATTATATGATCATCATCTTCTTCGAAGACAAAGGATTTAACCTTGGTAAAGGCGGAGAGATGGGCAATAGAAACAGATGTCCCAAGGGCGATCCTGAACCTATATTTTCTGTATAATCGAAACATGGAAAAATCCCTCTTGATGAGTTCCGCCAGCATAAGAGGAGTGCTGGATGGAGCTGTGCTGAGGGAAATGGCTTCGATCCCATAAAAATCAAGAAGGGAGTTTGTGATATCTTTTTTCCGGGAGGTGACAACAACTTCAAGTCCCCTTTTCTTATAATCAAAAATCAGGTTCCTGAAGAGATGGACATGGGCTGGATGTCCGATATCAAATAGGATGCTGCTCATCCTTAACTATTATCTTCCTTTTCCTGAAAAAATGAATCCGATGAAAAATAGCTTTTTCTAGAATAATAGAGAAGCCGTTCTTGATTCCTTCTCATTCGGCTGATCATTTCCATGAAAATTCCGACAAACAGCAGAACTATAGCACAGGCAAAGAAAGCGCCAGCTAGAAAAGCTGCCCATGTATGGGGCTTAAAGCTGCCGGTGCTGATATAGTGAATTATAAAAAATCCTCCGGCTGCCCCCCCCAGGAAAGTAAATATTAGGCTTAAAAAGGACATCAGCTTCATGGGTTGGTAATCCCGAAAAGCCATAATGATGATCTTAATGGTGTTATATCCATATTTGAACAGGTTTGATGCAACTTTTGAGCGGCCGTATTCCCTTTCCCCTTTGACTGACACAGGAACCTCCACGACGGAAATTCCTTTATAGACAAGATCAATAAATGTTTCTTGAGTATAAGTAAAACGACCGAAAAGATTCATGCGAAGAGCTGCATCCTTGGAATAGGCCCTGAAACCGCAGGATACATCGTAGAATTTCTGCCCAATAATCTTACTGATGATAAAGGACATCAGTTTGTTTCCACACAGTTTCATCAAGGACATTTTAGGCCGATTATCTTTTGAGACAAACCGCGAAGCTGTAACAAAAGCGGCTTTACCATCCAGGATGGGCATAACAAGTTTTGGAATATCCTTGGGATTAAATTGGCCATCCGCATCTATATTGACAATAATATCAGCTTTCTTCTCCAGGGCACGTTCTATTCCTCTGCGAAAAGTCACTCCTAAACCCAAGTTACGAGCATGCTTGATAACCTCCACTCCTTTTTTAAGAGCGATTTCCTGCGTTTTATCCTTAGAGCCGTCATCAATAACCAGGATTTTGATCTCCTTTATTCCAGGAATATTTCGCGGAATCTGATCTATAACATTTCCAATCGTTTTTTCTTCATTTACGGCCGGTAAAATTATGATCAATTTCGCCATGATTAACCTTTCTCCTTTAACACAAATTTTTTTATATTCTGCTCTTATCTAATTTACAAAAAAAGAGAACTTGCCTTTAAGAGAACATTTGTCATTCTTTCCGCAGCATGACCATCCCCAAAATAGGGCTCTGAAAAAGAAAGACTATCAAAACTAGACTCCTGAAGAGCCATCTCAATGATTTTTTCCCGGTTTGCTCCGGCCAAGATATTATATCCTTTCTCTAATGTTTCAATCCATTCTGTTTCATCGCGGAGAGTTACACAAGGAACTTTCAGAAAAAACGCCTCCTTTTGAATCCCTCCGGAATCCGTGAGGATCTTCCTCGCATTTTTCTGTAGAATGAGCATATCAAAATAGCTTACAGGCTCAATAATGCGCAACACATCGAGATGGTCCGGAAGATCTGCAGTTTCTTTAAACACCTTTTGAGTCCGGGGATGCATAGGGAAGACCACAGGGTGTTTTTTGCCAATCTCTATTAAAGCCTCCAGAATGGACCTGAATCTGACTGGATCACCAGTATTTTCGGCCCGATGCATGGTCACCAGATAATATCCATTTGGCTGTAGTTTAAGATCCTCCAGGACTGAAGATTTTTTCTCTGCGATACGGAATGCCAATAATACTAGGTCATACA
>CBDVEQ010000090.1:0-10505 GCA_965373045.1 uncultured bacterium
CCCCCTTATCAATATATGTGTTACTCATTCGGGGAATGGGAATACAGGAATAATCTTGGCGGCGGCCGTGTCCTGTAAGAGGAAGGTCCATCAATCCCGCTGATAATCTGTCTTGCAAAAGGCCGACAAGTTTGCCGTTTTCAATTAATATTGTTTTGTGAGGCTGGGTGCCTTCATCATCAATATTATAAGAACCGCGAAAAAAAGGAATAGTCGGATCATCGATAATGGTAACTTTTTCATGGGCGACCTTTTTTCCCTGTTTGTTCCAAAAAACAGACGTTTTTTTCCGGATAAAATCCGCTTCAAGGAGGTGACCGACTGCTTCATGAATGAGCACACCACTATGACCAGGGGATAGGACGACGGGCATCTCACCTGCCGGGGATGGTTTTGCCTCAAGGAGCTGCAGCGCTTCTATGGCAGCTTCCTGTCCGATCTCTTCTGGAGTGAGGCCGTGCTGAAAATATTCTATCCCGACCCGGCCCCCTCCGCCTGAAAAGCCCGCCTCAAGATCAGGAGGTTTTTCCGCTATCGCAAGACAAACCATTTTTATCATAGGCTGGATATCGCTGATTTTTAATCCATCGGAATTAATGATGCCGACATGTTGAGTCAGATCGGAAAAAGACACTTTAACTTTTTGGATCCTAGGATCAAAATCAATCGCTGCCGAATATGCTTTTTTCACCAGATCGATCTTATCGTCCAAGGATGCATCCCTTCCATGCCGGATAACGGGATAGAGATTTTTTTCTGGATAAGCAGGATTGATGTTTAAAGCTTTTTGAGTGATCTCTCCTGAGGATATATTGGCTGCTGTTAAGGCGGTTTTCCGGATCTTTTCAAGGGACAGATCGTTGGTGTATCCGTATCCGGTTTTGTCTCCTGAAATAACTCTGATTCCCATACCAAGACTGATACTTTCAGAGGTTTCTTTAATGATGTCTTCTTCCATCATAATGGAACTGAGCGTCTTGTACTCAAGATATATTTCTGAAAAATCTCCACCAAGGGAAAGAGCGATATTCAAGATTTTTTGAAACTCGTCATCAGAGATATTAAAGTGGTTTTCAAATATGAAGTTTTTAATCCTTATCATAGGTTTTTTTCCTTTCTTTGCGCCGTATTAGGGGAAAAACCAGGATGAGAATAGCTGCCAGGCCTAGAACATACTCGAATAAATTAGTGATTAGATGGACGCTGATTCCGGAAATAACTGCCAGTTCAGGATCAAAATTCATAAGCTTAAATGTGAACGCCCAGGCGGATTCCCATGTACCGAAACCGCCTATTCCTTTGATCGGAAGGGCGGATGTCATTTCTGCGCCAGTGATCCCTAGTATTGTTTTCCAGAAGCTGATGTGCTGGAACCAGAAGCCGTGGCTTCGAAGGAGGGCAGCAAGGAGAAAGTATAAAGCTCCGTATTTTGCAAGACGGATTCCAAGAGACAGCCCAAATAAAGGCCAGTAAATACCTTTTGCTCTGATGCGGTCAATTTCATCCAGTGTCTGCTTCCATTTGTTTTCCAGGACAAGAGCCCAGCGTCGTTCTTTTAGATGAAAAATCTTCAGGAAGGTTTTAAGCCATTGAAGAAGAATTATTCCGATGGTGTTTAACTTCAAGAAAAAGAGAAGGATGAGTAAAAAAAAGGCTGCGGATACCAGAAGCATGGCAGTGATGGAGACCTCAGTTATTCCCGTGCCAACAGTAAATATAGCCAGAACCAGGAATGGACTCAATGTCAGAAAATCAAATACAAAGGCCACAACAAAAGAGGAGGTTGCCGTTTCAAAAGAAAAGTTGAGCCGCCTGTTCAAAATATAGATATAAGAAAGAGAACCCACTCTGGCCGGAAGCAGATCGACGAAAATATTGCGGATCATGGTGACCAGAAAAATATCTCCGAAACCGATGTGAACAGGACTGAGAAGCCATTTATATCGCAAAGCGCGCAGACCAGAATTGGCAAGCGAGAGCAGGAAAAAAATAAAAAGAAGAGGAAGGTGGATGTTACGGATCGTCTGGACAAGTTCTTCTACTTTGATCTGGGATCCCAGGAGCCAGAGAAGGAGTACGGACACGGCAAGAGACAGGAGGATATAACCAAGCTTGTTTTTTTGCATTAGTATATTAAAAGCGGTTTTCTGTTTGATGTCAAACCTTAATAGATTTATAATCAAGACCTAATGGAAAATCAAGAAATAGATCCAATCATCGATAGAGCATTAGAAGAGGATATGCCCGGTGGTGACATTACTTCGGAAAATATCATTCCTCCGGACTCTAATTCAACTGCCGTTTTCATTGCAAAGGGAGACGGTGTGATTGCAGGGATGCCGATCGTTAGGCGGGTATTTCAGAAGATCGATGCATCAATCCTATTTACTGAATTGAAACATGATGGTGCGTTTATTAAAAGTGGTACAAAGCTCGCTAAACTTGAGGGGAATTCTATTGCCCTATTAAAAGGAGAGAGAACCGCTCTGAACTTTTTGCAGAGAATGTCGGGGATCGCCTCGGAGACCCGAAAATATGTCAAGGTTCTTGTAGGAACCGGGACAAAGATCCTGGATACACGTAAAACAACACCAGGGCTCAGGATTCTTGAAAAATATGCCGTAAAGATGGGAGGAGGAGAAAATCACCGGTTCTCCCTTTCGGATATGGTCATGCTGAAAGATAATCACCTCACTCTTGTGGGTAGCATTTCCAGGGCGGTAAAGAAAGCAAGAGCAGCGGTTCAGAGCCACATCAAGATCGAGGTTGAGACTACTTCCTTTGAGGAAGTCAAAGAAGCGCTTGAGAGCGGAGCAGACATGATCATGCTGGATAATATGACAATGGAACTGATGGAGGAAGTTGTCCAGTGGGTAAACGGCCGTGTTTTACTGGAAGTCTCCGGTAATGTAAACTTAAAGAAGCTGAAAACCCTGGCTGATCTTGGTGTAGATTATATCTCGGTCGGCGGTTTGACCCATTCCTTTAAATCGCTGGATATAAGCATGGATTTTTTATAATGAAAAAAGATCAAAAAAAAACCGATGTACTGATCATAGGCTGCGGAATCGCCGGAGCCAGCGCTGCGATCGAGGCGGCCAAGAATGGATTAAATGTGGTCGTTATCACGAAAAATTCCGATCTTGTGGAGTCCAACACTTTTTATGCACAGGGAGGAATCGTTTCTCTCGGAGCGGATGATTACCCGGAATTGTTGAAAGAAGATATCATTAAGACAGGAGATGGGATCAATAATCCGGAAGCAGTGAATATTCTTGTGACTGAGGGAAAGGCTGCTGTGGAAAGGATATTGATCAAGGAATTAAAGATACCTTTCTCCCGCAGTTCTGCGAAAACTCTGGATTATGCGCAGGAAGGCGGCCATTCAAGACGCCGTATCCTTCACATTGAGGACACAACAGGAAGAACCATTGAAGAAAAATTCAT
This sequence comes from uncultured bacterium, assembly GCA_965373045.1. Classification (GTDB taxonomy): domain Bacteria; phylum Acidobacteriota; class Aminicenantia; order Aminicenantales; family Aminicenantaceae; genus DAOVDI01. The sequence goes on from CBDVEQ010000090.1 coordinate 3,448, forward strand.
CGATATGTTAAAAACTTATTCCAATGTTACTATTTTATCCGACAGAACAGCTGTTGACATTCTGACTATTCCACATCACTCAAAAAATCCCAGATCGTTTTATAAGGAAGCACACTGTATCGGGGCCTACGTGCTGGATAACCAGACAAAAAAAGTAAGTGCCATATTTGCGGAAAAGACCATCTTGGCGACTGGCGGCTGCGGGGCTGTGTTTCTATATACATCCAACCCCAGGTGGGCTATCGGTGACGGATATGCCATGGCATATCAGGCAGGCGCCAGGATCGTTAATATGGAGTATATCCAGTTCCATCCCACGTCACTATTTCATAGGGATGCCGATGGTTTCCTTATTTCTGAATCTGTCAGAGGTGAGGGAGCACGGTTGAAAAGCAAGGATAGTAAGACTTTTATGGAAAAGTACAACGATAAAAAAGACCTTGGTCCCAGGGATGAAGTCACGCGTGCCATCTATGCAGAGATGATCAACACAAACAGTAATTATGTCCTTCTAGATCTGGCTTCCTATGTTAAAGTGGATATTAAAAAAAGATTTCCAAATATATATAAAACCTGTTTGCAGTACGGGATAAATATAACAAAAGATTCTATTCCAGTTGTTCCGGCAGCTCATTATACTCTGGGAGGGATTCTGGTGAACGAGTGGGGCCAGACATCGCTGAAAGGCCTTTATGCTGTGGGAGAAGTTGCCTGTACCGGCGTTCACGGTGCTAATAGGTTGGCCTCCACATCACTTCTGGAGGGGTTGGTTTGGGGGACACGGGCTGCCCAGCACATCACCTCTCATTTCGGGCCCAGGTTTGCTGTAGACTATTCCGATATCCATGAATGGTATTACCCTGAAAAAGAAGAAAAGATCGATCCTGCATTGATCAATCAGGACTGGCTGTCCATCCGCTCCACACTCTGGAATTATGCAGGGATCATCCGTACACAAAAAAGACTGCAGAGAGCCCGGGCAGACCTGGATTATCTCAGACACAGGATCGAGAAATTTTACAAGGAGGCCAGTATGGACGCCAAGGTTGTCGGCTTGAAACACGGCATCCAGGTTGCACTCCTGATCACTTACGCAGCATTGAACAATCCGGTTAGCAGGGGTGCTCACTTCCTCCAAGACGGGTCTGAATAACTCAAATCAATTTGTTGTGGTGAATTTATATGACTTAGTCTATAATAAATCGATAAAAAAACGGACGGAGATAGTTATGTTTGACAGCACAAAGATCAAGGAGACACTGAACCTGCCGCAAACGTCATTCTCTATGAAGGCGAAGCTTGCTCAGAAAGAGCCTGAAACTATTAAAAAGTGGGAATATATCAACCTCTACGACAAGATCCAAGATAGACATGAAGGAAATAAGCCCTTTGTTCTGCACGATGGACCTCCCTATGCCAATGGAAATATCCACCTGGGAACTGCTCTCAACAAGATCTTGAAAGATTTTATTATCAAAAGCAAATCAATGGCAGGCTATAAGGCTCCCTATATTCCCGGTTGGGACTGTCACGGCCTGCCTATTGAGATCAAAGTGGATAAAAGCCTGAAGGAGAAGAAAAAAGATCTCTCCGTATTGGACATCCGTGAAGAATGCAAAAAATACGCACTGAAATTTGTGGATATCCAGAGAGAACAGTTCAAACGGTTGGGTGTGACAGGTCAATGGGAAAAACCGTATTTGACCATTGATCCCGAGTATGAAGCAGAGATCCTTCGCCATCTTGCTTCCTATTTCAGGTCCGGCAATATTTACAAGGGGAAAAAGCCTGTATTCTGGTGCTCTGATTGTGGAACAGCCCTGGCTGAAGCTGAGATCGAATACAAGGACCGGAATTCTCCATCCGTCTATGTGAAATTTCCCGTGATCTCTGATATGTCTAAAAAATATCCGGAACTTAAGGGGAAAAAAGTATCTATTGTGATCTGGACAACAACACCTTGGACTTTGCCGGCAAATCTGGCAATTGCCTTCCACCCTGATTTTGAATATGCGGCCTTTGAAACAGACGGAGATGTTTATATCATGGCAAAACGATTGATCCCGGTGATTGCTGAAGAACTGGGATTTGAAAAATACAGGGTTCTGGTCACGTTCCCGGGAAAGGATATGGAAGACTTTAAAGCCCGCCACCCATTCATAGACAGGGAATCAGTTTTTGTGATGGCGGATTATGTAACCCTGGATCAGGGAACCGGAGCCGTACATACAGCTCCCGGCCATGGTCAGGATGATTACTTGACCGGATTAAAGTACAAACTGGACATTTACACTCCTGTAGACGATAAAGGCCAGTTCAATTCTGATGTCGATAAATATGCCGGTATGAATGTATTCGAATCAAATGAGATCATTATACGGGATATGGACAAGGAGAAAGTACTGCTCAAAAGAAGTGACATCCTTCATTCATACCCACACTGCTGGCGGTGCAAAAGGCCGGTGATCTTCAGAGCCACGGCACAGTGGTTCATTTCCATGGATAAGAACGGTCTCAGAGAAAAAGCTTTGGATGAGATCAAAAAGGTCAACTGGATTCCTTCCTGGGGTGAGGAACGGATTGCTAACATGATAGAAGGGCGGCCGGATTGGTGTATTTCACGGCAGAGATCATGGGGTGTTCCTATCCCGGCATTTGTGTGCAAAGATTGCGGCTCTATTCTGGCGAATGAGAAGATTACTGTCCACGTTGCGGATATTTTTGCTCAAGAGGGATCAAATGCCTGGTATATAAAGAGCAGCATGGAACTGCTTCCCAAGGGAACTACATGTCCGGATTGCGGCTCAGATCGCTTTGATAAGGAATACAACATCCTGGATGTTTGGTTCGAATCAGGAGCAAGCCATAATATTCTGGGAAAAAGAGATGACCTTCCATGGCCGGCAGATGTTTATATCGAAGGCCACGACCAGTACAGGGGATGGTTCAACAGTTCTCTTCTTGTGGGTGTTGCGGCCAAAGGGGGATCTCCATACAAAACATGCATTTCCCACGGTTTTGTCCTGGACGAACAGGGGCGGGGCATGTCAAAATCTCTGGGTAATTTCATTGAACCGGGTGAGATCATTGAAAAAAACGGTGCAGAGATCCTGAGGCTATGGATTGCGATGCTCAATTATAAGGAGGATGCCCGCTGGGGAAAAGACACTCTGCAAAGGTTGGTCGAGGCATATAGAAAGATACGGAATACCTGGCGTTTTCTCATGGGAAATATTTATGATTTTGAGCCGGATTCAGAAGTGATGGACTTAGAATACATGCATCCATTTGACAGGTGGATACTTGAAAAGTTCAACCGGATCGGGCAAAAAATACTGAAGGCATACGAATCCTATGAATATCATGTTGTTTTCCATGCGATCTATAATTTTTTTACAGTCGAATTGAGTTCCTACTATCTGGATGTCTTGAAAGACAGGCTTTACTGCTCGGGAAAAAATGATAAAATCCGAAAATCCGCCCAAACAGCCTTGTTTCATCTTCTAAGAAATACGCTGATCCTGATGGCGCCCATCCTTCCCTTTACTACCGAGGAGGCATGGGAGGCCATGCCGGATTTCAAAGATAAGAATGAGTCCATTCATCTGGAATTTTTTCCTGATTTTGAAGAGAAATGGCTTGATGAGGACATTTTTCAGGAATGGGAAAGAATCACTGAAACAAGAGAAAAAGTTTTAAAGGAGCTGGAAAAGAAAAGGGAAGACAAAACAATCGGGAATTCTCTGGAAGCAGATGTATCTCTTATGGTACCAGATTCGCTGGAGTCGTTGTTTCATAAATATGAAAAAGACCTCCCCGCCCTGTTTATTGTATCCTCTGTTAAACTTAGTATGAACAAAGGGCAGGAACTTGTTATTGATATTTCAAAAGCTTCTGGTACAAAATGTGCACGCTGCTGGAATTATTCTCCCTATGTCGGGACCAGTGCTGATTTCCCTGAATTCTGTAAACGCTGCGAGGATGTTGTCAAGGAGGCCATAGAGTGAAAAAGCACTGGCCGTATCTTTTATTTGTTGTATCCATGTTTATATTGGATCAGCTGACAAAGGTCATTATTGCCCGAAACATTCCTGTGTATTCCAATATCCGCATAATCCCCGATTTTTTCAATCTGACGCATATACGAAACCGTGGTGCTATATTCGGATTTTTCTCACAGTCAGGCAGTCGGGCAATTCATCTTTTCCTTCTTGCGGCCTCATTAGCGGCCCTGGTCCTGATTATTTATTATTTTCTTAAGGTTTCCCCGGATAAAAAACTGATAAAAATATCCTTGTCTTTGATATTAGCCGGGGCATTGGGAAATCTTTTTGACAGGTGCATCCATGGGTATGTGGTCGACTTTCTTGATTTTTATGTTAAAAACTGGCACTGGCCTGCATTTAATGTTGCAGATTTCTGTATCTCTATCGGTGCTTTTCTTTTAGTAATTATTTTCTTTTTTAAAAAGGGGTAATCATGTTTCCAGTTCTTGTGAAGATCGGTCCTTTGACCGTTCATACTTATGGTTTTATGCTGGCTCTGGGTGTGGGTTTTGGGATTTGGTTCGTGTATGTCCATGCAAAAAAACAGGGCATGGAAGCGAACCGGATCTTGGACCTGGCTTTTTACACCATTATCATATCACTGATCGGAGCAAAGGCTGTTTTGTTTGTGGGAAATATTTCCTTTTACACACGTTATCCTTCTGAGCTTTTAAGTCTTGCCAGAAGTGGAGGTGTATTTCAGGGCGGTTTGGCCTTTGGGATTGTTTTTGCCATCCTCTACATGAGAAAACATCGTATTCCCATCTGGAAGGTTGCTGATATCGTCGGGCCTGCTATTGCTTTGGGCCATGGATTTGGCCGCCTCGGATGTTTCACCGCTGGCTGCTGTTACGGAAGGGGATGTTCTGTTCCCTGGGGTGTAACATTTCATAGTGAGTATGCGCACAGCATTACCGGTATCCCCTTAGGGCAGGTCGTGCATCCTGTTCAGTTGTATGAATCAGCGCTGAATTTTATCAATTTTTTGATACTATTTTTTGTGCTGCGCCGAAAAAAATTCGATGGTCAGGTCTTTTTTCTGTATATCATCAATTATTCTATTATCAGATATTTTACCGAGTTTTACCGCGGCGACCATGTTCTAAAGACATATATATTTAAAGGTTCGTCTCAATATCTCAGTATGTCCTATCCCCAGCTTTTCTGTCTTATCGGACTTGTTGTGGGACTCCTATTATTTTTCTTGATAAAGAAAAGAAAAAGTGCCTAAACAGGAATTTTGTGTCACTCAACTAGAGCATGAAAAGCAGAGAGTAGATGTTTTTCTTGCTGACCGTCTTCCTGATTTAAGCCGCTCCCAGATACAGAAGTTTATTATGCAGGACAGGGTCAAGGTCAACGGTGCGCTGACAAAATCCAGTTACCATCTGCAGGATGGAGATACTATTACGATAGAATATGAGATTTCCGTTCAGGAAGGGATCCTGCCTGAAAATATTCCCCTGGATATCATCTATAAAGACGACCATATTGTTTTGATCAACAAACCCTCGGGTATGGTCGTCCATCCGGGTTCCGGAGTTAGCAGCCAAACATTGGTCCATGCCTTGCTGTATCATTTTCCTAAAATGGGCGAAGTTGGAGAGAAGGAAAGACCGGGTCTTGTACACAGGTTGGATAAAGACACTTCCGGAGTTTTAGTGGCTGCATTGACCGAAGATACTTTTCATGATCTGGGGAAACAGTTTAAAGAGCGAAACGTGGAAAAATCGTATTACGGGCTGGTTTGGGGTAAGCCGAGGGAGAAGGAAGGTATCATTGCCCGGCCGATCGGGCGGCATGTGAAACATGGAAGCAGGATTTCCGTAAAAACAAATAAACCTCGTGATGCAAAAACGCTGTATAGTGTTGAAAAATATTTTTCTGAGAACACATTGCTTGTCCTGAAACCTGTGACCGGAAGAACTCACCAAAATCGTGTTCACCTCACATCCATCGGACATCCCATTGTCGGAGATCCCCTGTATGGGAGAAGAAAAACTCAATGCCCCCGTTTATTCCTCCATGCTTTTTCCCTGAAATTCACCCATCCCGACTCTGGAGAGAGAGTCCAATTCAAAGCACCTCTTCCTTCAGATCTGCAAGCATTTTTGGATGGACTTGATGAAGAAAACCCGATTTAACTTTAATTTTTTATTGAGAATAAGGGACTATTTATTGTAATATAACATTTACACTTTTTTACAGAATCTTTAAAATAAATCAAAGTTGATTTGAATTCACCTGGAGGCGCTAAAATGAAAGATTATGCTGCTGATAAGATCAGAAATATCGCTCTGATCGGTCATGGATCATCAGGAAAAACATCTCTTACCGCTGCATTTCTTTTTAATGCAGGGGCTACCACACGTTTGACTCAGGTTGATGCAGGAAATACCATAACAGATTATGACCAGGATGAGATCGAAAGAAAGATCTCCATCAATTCAGCATTATGTCATCTGGAATGGAAGGATCACAAGATCAATCTGATCGATTGTCCGGGATATACAAACTTTCTCTGGGATACTCGAGCCAGCCTGCGAGCCGTGGACGCCGGTGCAGTTGTAATATGCAGTGTAGCCGGCATTGAGGTAGGAACGGAAAAAGGTTGGGCCATGCTGGAAGATCTGGAACTGCCGCGTATTATTATCATAAATAAATTGGACCGGGAAAATTCCGATTTCGTGCGTACGGTTGAGGCTGTTCAACAAGCCTTCGGACGAAAAGCCGTCCCGATCCAGTTCCCGATCGGGAAGGAAAAGGATTTCAAAGGAGTTGTCGACCTCATCATGAAAAAAGCCTATTTTTTTGAGGATAGTAACAGTGGAAAAATGAAAGAAGTTGAAGTTCCAGCGGATATGAAAGATATTGTGGAAAAGAGAATCGAAGAACTGACCGAAATGGTGGCTGAAAACGATGAACAGCTTATGGAGAAATATTTCGAAAATGGTAAATTATCATCAGAGGAATTGGTCAGCGGGATTAACAAGAGCATTCTTGACCGTGATT
>CBDVEQ010000091.1:0-10481 GCA_965373045.1 uncultured bacterium
ACAAAAAATCCATTCTGGCAAAATATGATCTTCAGTGCTGGGCTCTTGGAGCCCGTCTGGCAGGCCAATGCGTTGGAGATTGTTATGATGAACGCCTGGATGTTTTTGCACCAGATAAAGTGAAGGGAAAGCCCGATGAACTGAGGGAATGGGCCATCGAAGAAATGAAGTCCACACCTCAAGCTGCAAAGAATATGGGCTGCAAGGTAGTCACATGTTTTATGGGATCCCCAATATGGAAGTACTGGTATTCCTTCCCACCCACATCTGACGAAATAATCGAAAAAGGCTATTCAAAAATCAAAAAACTGTGGTCGCCTATTTTCGATGAGTTTGACAGATGCGGTGTCCGCTTCGCCCTTGAAGTTCACCCTACAGAAATAGCTTTTGATCTTTACACCACAAAAAAATTGTTTGATGTTTTTGAACACAGGCCCACACTGGGACTTAATTTTGATCCAAGCCATCTGGTTTGGCAGGGGCTGGAACCTCAATTGTTCATCCGGGAATTTCCAACCCGCATCTACCACGTCCACATGAAGGATGTGGCTGTTACACTGGACGGAAAATCAGGAATTCTCGGATCTTTTCTCCCCTTTGGCGACCTGAAACGCGGATGGAATTTTCGCTCTCTTGGACACGGAGATGTCAACTTTGAAGAGATCATCCGAGAACTCAACAACATCGATTACAGAGATCCATTATCGGTTGAGTGGGAGGACAATGGGATGGACAGGGATTTCGGAGCCAGGGAATCCCTGGAATTCGTAAGATCCATCAATTTTTCCCCTTCGGACATGGGATTTGATTCCGAATTAAAGAGTAAATCGAATGACAAATAACGATCAGGACAACAAATTAAAAAAAGTATTAACCAGGAGAAATTTTCTAAAATCCTCAGCCGCAGCAGGACTGGGAATGGCTCTGGTCCCTCCTGTGATCAAGGGCAGTCCAGCTAATGTTCTACAGAAAGAAAAATCCTCCTCCAATCAACTTAATATTGCCTTCATCGGCGCTGGCGCCCAGGGTCGTGTATTGATCGAGTCCTGCTTGAGGATTCCGGATATTCGTATCAAGGCTGTCTGCGATATATGGGAATACAGCCAGCGTTATGCAAGCCGCTATCTTAAGAAATACGGCCATATCGTCAACATTTATGAAGACTACAGGGAGCTGCTCACCAAGGAAAAAGATCTGGATGCGGCCATTATATCCACACCCGATTGGCTGCATGATATACACGCCAATGCCTGTATGAGAGCAGGTCTTCATGTCTATTGTGAAAAAGAGATGTCTAATTCATTGACTAAAGCACGGAGCATGGTGCGCACAGCCAAACAGACAGGGAAGCGGCTTCAGATCGGACATCAACGTCGAAGCAACCCTCGCTACATCCATGCTATTGACCGTCTGATCCGTGACAAACACATTCTTGGAAAAGTCACCAAGGCCTATGCCCAGTGGAACAGGGCTAAATCCGATATGCTCGGATGGCCTAAAAAATACACTATGGAGCAGTCCAAACTGGATAAATACGGATATTCTTCCATGACGGCCTTTCGAAACTGGAGATGGTTCAAAAAATACGGCGGGGGCCCCATAGTTGATCTGGGCTCCCATCAGATCGATCTTTACAGCTGGGTCTTCGGGAGCAATCCTCAAACAGTCATGGCCAGCGGAGGAGTCGATTATTATAAAAACCGGGAGTGGTATGACAATGTGATGGCTATCTATGAATATCAAACTGAAGAAGGAACAGCGCGTGCCTTATACCAGGTCCAGACCACCACAAAGCACGGTGGATTCTATGAGGTCTTCATGGGTGACAATGGATCGCTGGTAATTTCCGAAGTTCCGGAGAAAGGAAACTGGGCCATGCGTGAAGCCCATGCACCTGAGTGGGATTCTCTTGCCAAGGAAGGTCTGTTAAATACGGAAACTCAGCCCATCCAGAAGGTCGATACAAAAAACATATTTCTGGATGTCCGTGTTACGGCCGAGGCCGGACGCTGGCCCATTCCTGTGGAACTGGCTAAACCCGCTCACCAGCCTCATCTTGAAAACTTCTTTAACGCGGTCAGATTCGGCACTCCTCTGAACTGTTCTGCTGAGATCGGATATGAAACCGCAGTTGCCGTTCTTAAAGTCAATGAAGCGGTCCAGTCCCGACGGGTCTATCAATTCCGTCCCGAACAATTTAAAGCATGAAAAAAACAGCTTTTCTTACCTCATTATTCGTGGCAGTCATTAGTTTTATTCTTTTTTCGCATTCCCAAGAAAAAAACCTTATATGGGATGGAAGCCGGACTGTTCCGGTCCACTATATCCCATTAAAGGACGAGTTGGACCAGCCTATCATACCGACCGAGACCTACCCTCTACCGTATTCATCCCGTTTCACCTGCGCTCCCTGCCATAATTACGATACGATCAACAAGGGATTTCATTTTAACGCTGCGGCAACTAAGGAACACGGCCGTGCTGGAGAGCCCTGGATCTTGATTGATCAGGAAACCGGAACAATTCTTCCTTTATCCTACCGTTCATGGAAAGGAATGTGGCATCCGAAAGACATCGGATTGAGTTTCTGGGATTTTTCCCTTCTTTTTTCCAGACACATGACAGGTGGAGGTATCAGTGAGCCCGGAGAGGATGAGGAAAGTCCAAAATCAAGATGGGAGACCTCAGGCAAGCTGGAGATCAACTGTTTGGGTTGTCATAGCGGCTCCAGACTTCAGAACCACAGTGAATGGGCCATACAGGTCCTCCGCCATAATTTCCGATGGGCGGCAACAGCAGCCTCTGGCCTGGGAGAGGTAGGAGGAATGGCATCCCGTCTTCCTCCGACATGGGATATCTACGACGGACCAAACCCGGATGATAAGGAATATGCTATAGTTCCTTCCGTAATATACCGTAGATCGCTTTTTGACAGCAAACACCGCGTTTTTTTTGACATCGCCACAAAACCGGAGGACCGTCTTTGTATTACATGTCATTCAGTCTCTCCGGCCGGAACACAAAAATACATGCTGGAATCCGATATTCACTCGGCTTCCGGGCTTAAATGTATTGACTGCCACAGAAACAGCATCACGCATCAGATCATTCGCGGATACGAAGGGGAAGCAGACGAGCAGAACGATCCTGTAAGAAATGAATTCACATGCAAGGGATGTCATCTGGGGCAGGAATTCCCGAAAAACCCCCGGCTTAATTCCGGCCGCTTTGGGGCTCCCTATCCCCTGCATAAAGGCATTCCTGAAGTTCATTTTGAAAAAATGAGCTGTACTGTATGCCATGCCGGCCCTCTTCCCAGGGAAAATTACACACGCGTCATGACTTCCCGAGCCAACAGGCTAGGGATCTTCGGAATTGCCAGGTGGTACACAGATATGCCTTATATTTCCGAACCTGTATACATAAAAGACGAAAACGGCATGATCACCCCACACCGCTTGATGTGGCCGGCTTTTTGGGGAGAATTCAAAGGCAAAATATTGAAGCCCTTGAAACCTGAAAAGATCAAAGATGCGGGCAGCGGGATACTGGATGTGGAAAACCGCATTGCTGCAATCCTTCTCGCGCTGTCTTTGACAGAAGGATTGGAAGGCTCTCCTCTCCTCCTATATTCCGGTAACTCTTTTGAGCGCAACGCAGATGGCAGGCTTTCCGTATTTTCTAATTCATCCGAAACCCCGGACGACAGCGCAGCCTGGCTCTTTAACAAAAACAACACGATCCTCCCTTTGATACCTGACTTTGATCCTTCTGCTGAAGAACAGGACCCGGACATAGAAATGCGGATACAGAACATCCTTACCGCCCTTTTAACCGTAGATACTCCCCCTGGATCGCCTGTCTTCCTTCACAGGAATTTTCTCTATAAACTAGTTGGTGGATATCTTGACAAAAGCAACTACACTGAAGAAAAAGAAATAATTTCCGGATTAGCCTGGGAATCTGACAAAGGGTTCGAGTCCCTTGTTTCCCCATTTCATTTGCAGACTATTTACGCTGTTACCGGGAAAGAACAGACACTGACCGAAGAACAGGTCAAACGGCTTCTTAACGTCCTGGCTCAAAGGAATACCGATCCGGATTCAAATAAATCAAAATATTTTTATATTTCCAGCGGAAAAATGTTTACACTGAACGAAAAGGGCAAATTACAAAAAAGCGACCACAGCGCTGCTGCTCCTGTTGTATGGCCTCTTGGGCATCAGGTCAGACCGGCCCAGCAATCTCTGGGAACAGGCGGATGTATAGACTGCCATACAGTCAATTCTCCGTTCTTCTTCAACACAGTCAAAGGAACAGGACCGTTAATAACACAGGCATCTGCTTCACGTTCAGCCTCTTCCTTTATGTCACTCGACAAACCATACCAGAAAATATTCGGTCTATCATTCTCTGCACGGCCTGTCTTGAAATTTATTCTAATAATTGCGGCTGTTGTGATCGCTCTTTTTATTCTTATTATTGTTCTTCTATTCCTGGGCAAAAAATCCGGGCTTTTAAATAACAGGAGTTCCCGTTGATCTTTTTCATCTCCACATCCTGTATGATTCTGGGCCTGATCTTTGCATTATCCTATCTTCGGTTCAGAAGCTTATCCGGAAAAGACCATATTAACAAACATGATAATACCCGGTCATATGCTGCCTGGCTTGTCCATAAAACAAAACTTGTTTTTAAAAATTCGACCTGGGTAAATATCAAAAAAACCTACAATTCGTGGAAAACAAACCATTACTCAGGAAGCAAAAAATGGATCTTTATTGGATCAACACTTAGTTACCTGGTCCTTTTCATAAGCGGTTTTCTCTTCTCAGCCCTGGGATTAATACGCCTGCAGGGAGTCCCCCTTCTTATTCATGTCTCATTCGGTGGTATTTTTGCTGCCTGTGCAGCCGTGACTCTCCTTTTCCGATCCGGAGATTATCAATTTGAATCTTCACCCTTCAGAATATCCGGTTTCTTCTGGTTATTCGTCCTTTCTGTTTTTATCCTCATATTAACTGCACTCGCCATGATGCTCTCATTTTTCTCCCTGTTATGGATTCAAACGGCCTTTGTGTTTCATCGTATTTTTGCCATAATATCTGTTATCTCCATATGTTTTCTGATATTTTTTACTCTGACAAATAGCGATAACAAATGAAAACTCATGCTTCTCCGGTTTTCCACTCTGCCTTGGAAGCAATGGCGACAACTTTTGAAATTTGGATCGCAGGATCGGACAAGGTTTATGCAGGCCAGGCCGCAGAAGCAGCTTTTGACGAAATAAAACATATAGAGAGTTTGCTGAACCGTTTTGATCCAAGCAGCGAAATCGGGCGTATCAATCGATTAAAACCCGGCCAATCCATGAGAATCGGCGTGGAAGTATTTGAATGCCTCCGGCTCTCGGTCAGGATCCACGAAATAACACAGAGAGCATTTGATATTACGGTCGGTTCTTTATTAGAATATGGACATGATTTGCTAGGCAACTCAATCCAGAAGTTTTTTGGCAGAGAGTTTCTACCATTTGATCTTTTAGCCTCAGAAGAAGGATTTAAGATCAGAATAAGAGAGAATGCTCCCGAAAAAACAATTCTTGATCTCGGCGGGATCGGAAAAGGATTCGCGCTCGATAAAACCCTTGAGGTGCTCTCAGACTGGGACATCGAGAACGCATTGCTCCACGGAGGCACAAGCACCGCTCTTGCCAGGGGATACGCTGAAGACCCCTTGCACGGATGGCCTGTTGGCGTCGGAGGGGATTGGAAATGTCCTGCAATGCCTGTCTCCATCATTCTTCCTAATCGATCTTTGAGCGGCTCAGGAACTGATGTAAAAGGCAAACATATCTATGATCCTAAAAACGGATCACCGGCTGAAGGACACAAGTCTGTTTGGGTATCTCATCCTTCCGCCGCTTTTTCAGATGCCCTGTCCACTGCCTTTATGGTCATGAATACAGAGCAAGTAACCCAATTCTGCCGAAAAAACACAGATGTCTGGACCTTTCTTGTAACGCCTGATGAAGAATGTTTGATATTAAACAAGGATAGAGTAAAAACAGGATTCAAGGATTCAAGGGTTCGAGGGGTCGAGTGAGAAGAATTAACTTCTATAGACTATTCTTCCTTTGGCTGGATTCCCGTGAACCCTGTCCCCGACTCCGATCGGGGAACGGGAACGACGTAAATTAAATGACTTTGGGCTAAGCTGCTTTTGGCTTTTGGCCTCTTTTACATTGGCCTTTGGCCGTTGGCCTTTGACCTCTTATTCTTTCACTTGAATCCTCGAACCCTTTGCATCAATTAATGGATTATATATAATAAGTTATGTTAGGTTACCGGCAGTTTTTATGAATAAAACAGAATTACTTGTAGGATGACTTCTTATGAAAAACATATATTTTCTATTTTTTATTATCGCAGCCTTTTCAATGACACTCATCCAGGGAGCTTTGATCAACAGACAGGCCGGATCAAAGGACAAAGTGCTGTTAAAACTGGAACTCCCTAAACCCTTGTTCGTAGGCACGCCCAAAAACATACGGTCTTCCAACCTTGAGAGGATCACAGGGAAAAAAAGAGGCCCGTTTTATGTTCCCAAAGGCACTGAGCTCCTTTCACTGGACAAACCTGTGATCGCTAGCGATATGGAACCTATCATCGGAGAGGTGGAGTTTGTTACTGATGGTGAGAAATCCGGTGAAGACGGCTATTTTGTGGAATTCGGGCCGGGCATCCAATATGTGCAGATCGATCTGGAAGGCACATATACTCTTCATGCCATCCTCCTCTGGCATTTTCACAGCCAGGCCAGGGTTTACAGAGATGTGATCATCCAGGTCTCGGATGATGCGGACTTTTTAACAGATGTAAAAACAATCTATAACAATGATCATGATAATTCTTCGGGCCTTGGTATCGGTAAGGACAAAGAATATGTCGAAGTCAGCGAAGGCCGGCTTATCGACCCGAAAGGGGAAAAAGCCAGATATATACGCTTACATTCCAAAGGAAACACATCAAACGACATGAATCATTATGTGGAAGTGGAGGTTTACGGCACTTCAATCAAATGAAAACAAAGCTTTTCATCGGATTATTCATTCTCACTATAATAGGGGCAGTATTATTCCGGGTCGTCCAGCTCGACCTTCGGCCCATGCACCATGATGAAGCAAATCAAGCGGTCAAATTCGGCTATCTTCTGGAGAATGGAGACTATTCCTATGACAAAACCGACCATCACGGCCCTAGCCTGTATTACCTGACACTTCCCTTTGCATGGCTGTCTTCAGGGACATCCTTTGCCGCATTGAGCGAAACAACCCTCCGCCTTGTTACTGTGCTTTTTGGCCTCGGATTCATCCTGCTGCTTTTTCTTTTAAAGAACGATCTCGGCCGGGAAGCCTCATTATTTGCAGGGATATTTGCTGCCGTTTCTCCGGTTATGGTGTATTACAACCGTTTTTTCATCCAGGAATCCTTGCTTGTTTTTTTTGTCTGGGGAGGATTAATTTTCGCATGGCGATACTTTCAGAAACCCTCAGCATTATGGGCTGTGCTGACCGGTCTGTTCGCCGGTATGGCCTATACTACCAAAGAAACCTCCATCCTGGCATTTGCGGCTGCAATTTGTGCGGTTTTTCTTGTTCGAATACTTCGCATCTCCTCTTTTCTCGAAAAAAAGAAACTCAGCCTGATGGCAAAACATATTATTTTGGGCATTGGAGCTGCTTTTCTTATTTCATTTCTTTTCTACTCCTCATTCTTTTCAAATCTAAAAGGTCTGCTTGATTCCTTTTTGTCCTTCCAATCCTACTTCATCAAGGCCGGTGCAGAAGGAATACACTCCCATCCCTGGAATTACTATCTGAGTTTGCTTGCCTTTTCCCGGAACGGCTCAGGACCTTTTTGGAGTGAAGCTCTGGTATTGATCCTCGCATTGATCGGCGCTTCTGCAGCCATGCTATCCATGACAATTGAAAAGCGCCATAAAATATTTGTTAGTTTTATCACCTTTTATACTATCATCCTAACAGTATTTTATTCCCTGATCTCTTACAAAACACCGTGGAACTGCCTCCCCTTTTACACCGGCATGGTTATTCTTGCCGGATACGGCACAGCCTTTCTGCTGAGAAGGGCAAAAAAACCTCTGGCCAAAATCATCTTTGTTCTGGTTATAATGGCCGGAACCTATCATCTGGGATATCAAAGTTATCGGGCCAATTTTATTTACCCCGCTGATTCCAGGAACCCTTATGTCTATGCTCACACTTCGACCGACTTCATGAACCTTATCCAAAGGATCGATGATCTGGCCCTTCTTCATCCAGATAATCAACATATGCTGATCGTTGTCGTTTCCGACCCCTCTGAAACATGGCCCCTCCCATGGTACCTGAGATCCTACACGCAAGTAGGCTACTGGACCGATGCACTGGATGCTGGTATTCCGGAAGATGCACCTGTCTTCATTACGTCACTTGATAACGCGGACATATTGTCACGCCGCTTTCTGGCTGGTTACCAGACCGAATATTACGGACTGCGTCCTGAAGTTCTGCTGGCTGTCCATATCAAAAAAGACCTCTGGGACCTCTTTTTAAAACACAGGGCAGGACATTAATGGATAAAATCGAGAGATAATTCCCGGTAGCGAAAAAAGGAAATTCTTATGGTGGACTGTGCACTTTTAAATTTTAGCTAACATTTAAAACTGTATATATTGACAATTTACTATTTTTTAAATATATTTTAACCACTAAAAACAATTATAAAAAAGGAGGGATCAAAAAATGCCAGAAAAAACAAAAAAAAAGGATTCTGAAAAAGCAGACAGAAGAAAGTTTTTAAAGGATGCAAGTTTAATAAGTGTCTCTTTAGCTGCTACATCTCTTGCTAATAAAGTTTATGGTCAAAACAAAATGGAACAGAAAACAAAACTACAGACCAAACAATTGTATCCTATACGCATGCTTAAAATTACTTCTAAACAACAGGTTATAGAGAAAGTCTTGATTGAAGCTATGAAGTCAAGAAATATGAATATTGCAATTAATAAATTTGGAGGCCTGCTATCTCGTACAGAAAAAAATACTTTGCTTCAACTTTCAAAATCAGATTTAGCTTCCATAAAGAATATTCAAACAAAACTTGAAGGAATAGGAGCAGCCTCTGGTGTTTCAGGAGGTATTATTTTTTAATTATGATTGATAGATTCAGATAATGCCTAATTGATTTCATCTGAGTTCAGGGGAGTGAAATAAAAACAAAAAGATTAAGTCTCCAAGAATACTTCCTTCATTTTGGCAAAACAATAGGTATACAATTAACCCTTAATTGTCCATTTAAATGCGACCACTGTATGGTCAATGCTGGCCCTGAGAGGCAAGAAGAAGTTCCAATAGAGAAAGCGCTTAATTGGATTTCCGAAATAGGTAGAAGCAAGTCTGTAGAAGTTATTTCCCTTACAGGAGGGGAGCCATTTGTCAACCTAAATAAGTTGGAAGAATTAACTAACCTGGCAAAAGAATGGGATTTATTAGTTAATGTAGTAACTAACGCTTTCTGGAGTAAAAACTATTCTCATGCTATAAAAATAGTCAAAAGATTACGAGGAGTAACTCATCTTTCCATAAGTACAGATATATTTCATTCAGAAAATGTCCCTTTAGAGAACATAAAAAACGCTTCTGTGGCTGCTTTAGACAATGGGTTGGAGGTTGCCCTTTCTATCTGTTTAAAACCTAATGATAATTTTATCGATCGTTTAAAAAACGCATTGGGAAATGAATTGTTTGATAAACTGTTAGTTGTTCCTCAGCATATTCATTATATAGGAATGGCTGAAGACTTAAATTTTGATGAGGCGAAGGAGCCGATTAAAAAACTCCTCCCTATGGCCTGTGGTAATCTCTCTATGCCTTTTATTTTATATGATGGTACTGTTATGGCATGCTGTGGGGATGTCATTCTAAAGCCAGATTTGTATCCTTCTCTAACCTTGGGAAATGTTGATCATATATCATTAGAACAGATATTGACAGAAGCAGACCAAAATTATCTTATCCATGCTCTAAGATTGTGGGGCCCATCTGGACTGCTTAAACGAATTACCAATAAAAAATTGATTTCAAGTTTAAAAAAAAGCTATTCATTAAACAACATTTGTGATCTTTGCTGTGATTTGTTTTCTCATCCAGATATCGTTACTTATCTAATGAATGAACTAAATTGTAAGAAAGTGCAACGTGAGATTGCCTTAGGGAGAAGTCTCAGATTTGGAGAGCTGTCGATGCTCAAAAGTACTGAACCTTTGTGAAAAAATTCCTTGATTATTTAACATCTGTTTGAGATGAGAAATGTTCACGAAATTATAGCTAATCTAGTTTCAAAACAAGTTAATTCTCTCTTAAAGATAGTTGATTTAGAAAAAAATGGAAAAAAAGTTAAAGTGGATGGCTTTTGGAT
>CBDVEQ010000092.1:0-10395 GCA_965373045.1 uncultured bacterium
AGTGATGTTCCATTGCGACACTGATTGCGCTTATGGGAATATAGCTGGAATACCTGAGCTGTACCAGAGTTTCCGCTCCTAAGTGGGAATGGCACTCGATAAACTTACGTTCATCATGATCCAGTTTTCCCGGTTTATTAAGAATTTTCTTGGGAACATCCAGTTTTCCGATATCATGAAAAAAGGCACTGAGACCCAGATCGATCAGTTCTTTCTTATCCAGTCCCAGCCTCTTCCCCATGGCCAGACTCAAAATGCAGACATTTACAGAGTGATTGAGGGTGTATTCATCAAAATTCTTGATGGTTGTCATTCCATACAGAAAGGATTCGTTCTCGGAAAGCCGCATAAACAGTGCCTGTATCAGTCGTTTAGTCGTCAGGATGGGTATCTTCCTTTTGGATCCGTAATTCTCAAATATCTCTTTAAGATGAGTAATACTCCAGAAATACGCCCGTGCCGCTTGCTTATTCTCGCCTTCCCCTTTCTTTTTACTTTCGGTTTGGACATACTGATTAATGGTTACTGTATCCAATCCGGAAGATTTTAAAACTCTTTTAAACTTATCAAAAGAGTTAGAGACCTTCTTCTCTTTTTTATTAAAATGAGTCAGGAATTCAGTGAGCTGTTCTTCGCTCATTCCCGGAGAAAAACTCAACTGACCGATATCCCGGCTTTGAAACTCACTTTCTATATACTGATAAAAATGGTATGTGGCAAACCCGAATTTTACTTTAACGCCGTTGAAAAATAAAGAATTCTGATGAAGAAGAATACTCGCATCATTGTATTTATGAATCACGTCCTGAATGGCCTTATTAAGAGACTTTATGAGGTTAACAGACAGAAGATTATCGATGGCATATATTTTCAGAGTTTTATCAATGGAATAAAGCAGACTCAGGATCTTTATGGCATCACTATTGAGATCAAAATCTTGAGATCTCTGCTTTTCATTTTTTTTATCTAATGCACTGGAAGGAGTATTCATTTTTTTGTTATGCTAAAATCATTCGACGGACTGCCCCAGGGCATTCTGGCAGGCCTGCCGTATTTTTTTATTCCTTAATCGAGTTCCTGATTCAAGGATACTGTCTGCTTCCTTTAAATTTACCGTTTTAAGAACAGCGGCAGTAATTTGACCTGTTTGAATCTGCCTTGAACGGAAGAACAGCCCAGGGTTTCTTATGAAACTTTGGAAAACTTTCATGACTTCTGCATTATGAAGTTTTCCCAAAAATTCAAGAAGCACCCTTTTTTCTATGTGACTCCTTTTTTGAAATGACTTTTCCCGGATAATCCTCATCAACTTAATAACCAAGGCAGCATCGATGGGGGTGTTGGACGGACTGAAGTTTTGAGCGGCCAGGATCCGGATATCCCTGTTTTTTGCAGAAAGGAGAGACAGGAGGACCATTGCAGCAGCCGTATCACTGATTATCCCCAAGGCCTGAACCGCTTCTTTTTTCACAAAGGAATCGGCCGATCTGGCCAACTGAGACAGATGATGGACTGCCTTCGGGTCATTGGACAACCCCATTGCAGAAATGGCACATCTAGATATTTCTGGCCGCTTTTCACTGATAATACTTATCAGGGAGGAAACATCATGCCTGGCGATATCTTTCAGGTAATTTAAGATTTTAGCAAGAAAAACTTCATCTTTGTTTTCATCATACAGATCAACGATCATTTGAAGACTGGCCGGACCTACATAAGTAAGATAATTCAGAAAATAATCATATTGACTAACATCAATAAGATAGAATGCCTTTTTGATCAATGTAAGGAAATTGGATTTTCGAATATTTTTATAAAATTTATCCAGAATGGGAAGGCTTTTCCCCTTTTCCCGGATCAGTGCTTCTCTGATCTCCCGGATAGAATCCATTGCCCGGGAGACTTTTTCAAAATCTCCTTTTTTGATAAGATCTTCCAGCAAATTTTCCAAAGCAGTCATAATCTCAGAAAATTTTTCCGGCCGCTGATCAAGATAAAGCAATTCAATATAAAGAGCTATGAGCTCATCCTGGGAGGACATCTCTCGATTGGATAAGATCATATTCTCCAGAATATTCACTTCGGATTCAGGAAGATCGGAAATAGCTGTTATATTGTCAAACGGCTCATTCAATTTTTTTGATGATCGTTTGGTAGCGGCAGCTTTGGATAAACTTGAGGCAGTTCCTTTCCCGGAAAGAAATTTTTTGTCTGTCGGATTCAGTTTTATAGAGCCTGTAAAAAGCTTGTCTGTATCCACTTCATACTTTAAAGGTTTCATGCCGACGCCGATCTTTGCCGCAAGGAATTCATCGGTAGCAAGATGGCCAATGTTCACAAAATCTTTTTCCCATATGGAAAAAACGATGTCGCTTTCTTCCGGAGGAAGCATGGTATTGGTGTTAATGACTTTTAAAAATTCCTCAAATTCTTCCCGGGACAACCCTCTTTTTAAATAAAGATTAAGAGTCCCATCCTTGAAAAAGAGATAAGGAAGGCTTTTGTCGATCTGGGTATCCTTAAAAACGGTTTCTCCCTGATACTCAAACGAAAATTCTTTAATCTCCAGATCAATCATCAAACGGTCTTCAAAAAATTCTAATAAGCTGTTATAAGTCTGATCCACAAAGTTTTTAACATTCTCATGCTGAAATGAGAATATTTTCATAATATTGACGGTCTTGTCCAGAAGATTGAGGATCTTTTCAATCTTGGGAATATCCAGTTTCAAAGTCTCTTTATCATCCATTCCAGGTTTATTCAAAAGAGTTTTTTTCTTTCCCATCATTTTAGTGGATTTTTTCCCGCTCATTATCCAATTTCAATTAACACACAATCCTCTATAAAGTCAAGGCAATTCACATTTTTAATCCTGATTTACACGGAAGGGAACACTACAAACTGATCATATACGCCAACAGAAAACCACAGCGAACTAGAGCAGCCTGGACTCGTGAATAATCTGGATTCAATCATAATTTTGAGCGTCTACAACAGCAATGGCAGAGAGATTTACGATGTCATCGACCGAGGCTCCTCTCTGCAGAACATGGATCGGTTTGTTCATCCCGATCAGTATAGGCCCGACAGCTTTAGCTTCGCTCAATCTTTCCAGCAGCTTGTAGGCAATATTTCCGGATTGAAGATCAGGAAAGATCAGAACATTTGCTTTCTCCTTCAAATGACTGAAAGGATAGGTCGAATTGAGGATTTCGGAAACAACGGCTGTATCTGCCTGCATCTCCCCATCAATGGTCAGATCCGGCATTTTTTCCATCACGATCTCCACTGCCTTCTTGACTTTTTCCGACAGAGGATGCCGATTGCTGCCGAAATCGGAAAATGAGAGCATTGCTACTTTTGGTTCCACGCCCAATTGGCGTACAGATTTTGCTGTATTGATCGCAATTTCTGCCAGCTCTTCAGAATCGGGTTCAATATTCACCGTGGGATCAGCAAAAAACATGACATCATCTTTAAAGATCATCATGTATAAACCGGAAACGATCTTATAATCGGGATTGGCTTTTACAACCTGTAAAGCAGGCCGAATAGTGTCAATATAGTTCATGTTCACACCCGAAACCAGACAATCAGCATCTCCTATCTGCACCATCATAGAGCCAAAGTAATTCCGTGTCTTCAAGGTCTTTTCTGCCTTAACCCTGGTGATTCCCTCTCTCTGCCTCATCTGGTAGAACGCCTCCACATATTTATCCATTTTTGAATCCTGGATTGGATCAACGATTTTGACATTGTCTAAAATATGCAGATCGAGTTCTTTTATCTTCTGCACAATATTTTCTTTGTTCCCCAAAAGGATAGGCCGGGCAATCCCTTCATCTATAATAGCCTGGCAGGCACGGAGAATCTTCTCCTCATCCCCTTCAGGGAATACGATTCTTTTAGGCAAGGTCTTTGCCTTGTTAAGGAATATCCGCATCACCTCTTTTTGCCGCCCAAGACGTGCTTCCAACTCCTGGGTATATTCATCTATATCGATCGGTTTTTGAGCAACGCCTGTTTCCATTGCCGCTTTAGCCACAGCCACTGCCTCCCAGAGGAGCACTCTCGGATCAAAGGGTTTGGGAATTATGTATTCCGGACCAAATTTGATCTTCTGGCCTCCATACGCACGAATCACTTCATCAGGCACATCTTCTTTGGCCAGTTTAGCCAGAGCATGTGAAGCGGCAATCTTCATCTCCATGTTGATCGCGGTTGCCCTCACAT
Source organism: uncultured bacterium (assembly GCA_965373045.1). Lineage (GTDB taxonomy): Bacteria > Acidobacteriota > Aminicenantia > Aminicenantales > Aminicenantaceae > DAOVDI01. The sequence continues at coordinate 4,234 of CBDVEQ010000092.1, forward strand.
CCAGAGCTCCCCTGAAAATAAATGGGAAACCGAGCACATTGTTCACCTGATTGGGATAGTCCGAGCGACCGGTCGCCATAATAACGTCATTCCTCACGCTGAGAGCATCTTCATATTTGATCTCTGGGTCAGGATTAGCCATAGCAAATATAATCGGTTTATCATTCATCGAGGCGACCATTTCCTTGGATACCGCACCCGCGACCGAACACCCAATAAATACATCAGCACCCTTCATTGCATCAGCCAGGATTCTCAGTTTTGTTTCCCTGGCATATTTTTCCTTATAGGGGTTCATTCCCTTTTCTCGTCCCTTATAGATCACTCCTCTGGAATCACACATGATAATGTTTTCATGCCTGATACCCAGGTTAACATAAAGATCGGCCACTGCAATCCCTGCAGCCCCGGCTCCATTTATCACAATTTTTACTTTATCAATCTTCTTTTTTTGGATCTCAAGAGCGTTAATAAGCGCCGCTCCTGAAATAATGGCTGTTCCATGCTGATCATCATGGAATACGGGGATGTTCATCTCCCTTTTTAGTGTTTCTTCGACCAGGAAGCATTCGGGCGCTTTGATATCTTCCAGATTGATCCCTCCGAATGTTGGTTCCAGAAGTTTCGTAACCTTGATCACGTCTTCAGGATCTTCAGAATCGATCTCAATATCAAAAACATCGATGTCGGCAAATCTTTTGAAAAGGACTCCCTTTCCTTCCATCACAGGTTTTCCGGCCAAGGCGCCGATATTTCCTAGGCCCAGCACAGCCGTTCCATTACTGACCACTGCAACCAGATTTCCTTTCGCCGTATAGGAGTAAGCTTTTTCAGGTTCTTTTTCTATTTCCAGACAGGGTACAGCCACTCCTGGCGTATAAGCCAATGACAGGTCCTTTTGAGTCAGGCAAGGTTTCGTGGAGCAAACCTCGATCTTGCCTTTTCGTCCTTGTGAATGATAATCAAGCGCTTCTTTTTTTGTAAAAGCCATTATTTTTTCCTCACTTATAGATATATTAAGATATTAATATAAGAAACTTTGTATTTTAATACTCTTTAAGGATGACTTCAATTAGTTTCTTAATAATTTTAAAAAAATTATTAATGAATTCGAAAAATTCATTCTGTCTTGATGTTCTTGGAGCTGATCACTTTCGGCCGGGCTGCAAATTTTAAAACGATGACGGAATTAATAGGATCGGGCGCAGTTTCAGGAAGCTCGACAACAGCAGAATCTCCTTCATGGTGAAAATCCAGTTCACTGCTGGGGTCTGCCAGCAGGAACAGAGATTCCGGTTTGTTGAGAAGGCCCGGTACTTTGAGCTTGCCGTCTTCGGGCCAGTCAAAAACATGAAAATAAAGTGTGTTCTTTTTAGTTGTGGAACGCCCCCAGTCCAGCTTTTCAAAAAGACTTGCAGTGGTCCCGTATACGCTTTCCCCATTGAATTTCATCCATTGGCCGATAGCAGCAAGACGGTCGATACTGGCCTGAGGGAACAATCCCTCGGATGTAGGGCCGACATTCAGTAGAAAATTCCCGCCCTTGCTGGCAATGTCTGCCAGCTTTTGGATAAGATCTTTGGTTGATTTCCAATGGTTATCGTATTTATTGTATCCCCAGTGATCATTCATGGTCATACAGGTTTCCCAGTCATACCCCAGACCGGTCGCTGGAATCTCCTGCTCCGGCGTGCCGAAATCCCCGGACGAAGCCCCGGGGTCATATGTCCCGGCCATACCAGCGCGCCCTTTGCCCACCCGGTTGTTTATGATGATATCGGGATCCAGGGACCGAACATAGGCATACAGGTCTTTCCCTTTCTCATAATTCCAGGTATGCTCCCATTCCCCGTCAAACCATAGGACACCGATATCACCGTAGTTCTCAACAAGCTCCTTGAGCTGGCCCTTCATATACTGAATATACCTGTCATAATCCGCCCCTTCAGTGGGTCGTATTTCCCATTTCCGCCTTGGGAGATAATCGGGATGGTGCCAGTCCATGATGGAATAGTACCAGCACATCTTTATTCCCTGCTTCCGGCATTCCTCGGCCAGTTCTTTGAGGATATCCCTTTTAAAAGGAGTGGCATCCATAACATCGTAATCGGATACTTTAGAATCAAACAAGGAGAATCCGTCATGATGTTTACTGGTAATGACAATATATTTCATGCCTGCATCTTTGGCCATGCCGACCCATTCTGACGCATCAAACTTGACCGGATTAAACTTCAAGGCGAATTTCTCATATTCACTGACCGGGATCTGAGCAGTGGTCAGGATCCACTCGGCGTGTTTGGTTTCCCCTTTCCACTCTCCGGCCGGAACAGCATACAATCCCCAGTGTATAAAAAGTCCAAACCGGGCTTCGCGCCACCAGCTCATTCGTTTGTCAAAATCTTCTTTGGGCTCTTTTATATCTGTTTTTATGAGTTCGGTATCCTGATTCAAGGCAGTTTCTTCAGCCTTCTTGCAGCTGAACAGCCCACAAGCCAAAACCGCTCCCATTATTAAAATCATGATCGTTTTATTAAGATTCATCAAATCTTCTCCTTTTGGGGTTTTTTCTGAACACCCTTTTATAGATGGACAAGTAATCATTCTTCCCGCCGATCAAAAGACAGGCCAGAGGCATAACCTCCTCAGCCAATTCACTCATTCTGTGGGAGACCTCACGGATATCCCACTGGGCTGTAGGATCTTCACGAAGACGGCTGATGTGGTAGAGCTCCCTGGCATTGATGTGAAGCAGCACCCTCTTGCGGTGGGCATTGGTCAGAATATATTCCTCTCCTTTTTCCAGTGAACCTTTTAACTGGTAATACACATCATCTGTTTTGGATATGATCTCCTCGAAATCGTTGGCCGCTCCTACATCCCGAATGGAGAGAGGAATGGTTACTCCCAGGGACGGATCATATGCCTGGGTTATTATTGTTGCCATCCGGTGCCGCTTGAGCTGGGCAAAACATGTTGCAGAAACTACCAGTTCAAAGGTCAGGTTTATGTACTCAAATTCCCGCAGCACAAAGTCATAGAACTCCATATATTGAAACGCTTTTTTGACATATGCTTTTTTCTGCCCCGGAGTCAGCCTTTGAGCCTTTTTTAGACATGTTTCATAGGACCGGGAAGATGTCGAAAACAAAAGGGCTGCCGTCAGTTTTACGTCTGCATCAGGAGAAAAATCAACCAGGCGGACCGGTCCACTGTCAACCGGCAATTCCTCTCTCAAGAAATCTTTTGAAGATGTTTTCAGATCTTTGTATGTCCTGGCATCAAAATCATTGGATTCTGTAAAGAGGATAATGGACGGCGCCACCTCTTTTGCCAGGTCATAAAGATCCCGGTTCAGTTCTTTGATCTCTTCAAGATCGTTGGATGCAAAACGCCGGATCATGTACTCGAGGTTCCGTGCATTGATGGTCATGCCTAACTGGCCCTGGGTAGCCAGGCTCACCACATACCGGGCATCTTCCTTGGCCCAGCCTTCCAGAATGGTATGCTTTTTCGGATCTTCAGCCAAATTTTTATTTTTTTCAAAAACATACGGTTTTAACTGCCTGAACAGCTTCCTGTAAAGGTCATTCTGAGCCCGGAGAGTATCAACAAAGATCTTTTCCTTACCAGCGTTCTTGATCTCCTTTGGAAGAACAAAGTCATCTTTTAAGGTAATGTAGCGCTGGGATTTTTCCGTAAATGAGCACAGCCTGAATCTCTGAAGTTCCTCGACAGCCAGGCGGCTTACACCCAGGACATCAAAATTGAACACTGCATGCTCGGCAACGGAATGATGCCCCATCTTGAAAATTATGGTCTTGTTCGACTGTCTTGCCCGCTTAACCTCTGCTCTGGCCACCTCCCTCAATTCGTTCACAGGCCGGGGATCACGCGAGATGCGCGCATATGCGGCAGAGAGAATCTCGGGTGTTACATCATCTCTCGGCTCACAAGCCCTCTTCAGATCTTCCAAAACCGTACTGTCCACATTGTACCCGGCCAGAAAAACTTTCATTCATCTATCCTTTTATAACTCCTACTGGTACGACCCGGGCTACAAGCCGTCCGATGCCGGCGCTGTGGGAAATTTGAACAACCTCATTAACATCTTTGTAAACTTCGGGCGCTTCTTCCGCAACTCCTTTCCATCCTGTAAATTTCAGGACTATACCACGGGATTCCAGATCACGTTTGACCTTTTCCCCCCGGAACCGCTTCAGGGCTTCATGACGGGACATCATTCTCCCTGCACCATGAGCCGTGGAACCAAAACTCAGTCTTTCTGCCTCTCTTGTCCCAACCAGAATGTAAGATGCTGTTCCCATGCTGCCCGGAATGATCACAGGCTGACCGATATTCCGATAGACCTCAGGGATCTCCTCCCGGCCCGGACCAAAGCTGCGCGTCGCTCCCTTGCGGTGAACGCAAAAGGTTTTAATCTCTCCCTGGATATTGTGTTTTTCCATCTTGGCAACATTGTGACAGACATCATACATCTGATCCATGCCTTCTGATGTTCCTATGACCTTTCTGAAGGAATTTCTAATCCAGTGCGCGATCATCTGCCTGTTGGCAAAAGCAAAATTCACAGCGGCAGCCATGGACTTATAATATCTTCTTCCAAGTTCGGATCTTATGGGAGCATGGATCAGTTCGCGGTCCGGGAGGTTTTTAATGCCAAAAACATTTTCCATCTGCCTGATATAATCGGATGCGATCTGATGGCCCAGGCCCCGGCTCCCGCAGTGGATCATAACCAGGATCTGCTCAGGCGAATGAATCCCGAAAACAGCGGCTGTTTCCTTTTCATAGATCTTCTCCACTTTCTGGATCTCGATAAAATGATTGCCAGCACCTAATGTTCCCAGCTGAGGGAGGCCTCTTTCCACAGCCCTCTGAGATAATAATGTAAAATCCGCCCCGGACATTTTCCCGTATTCCTCAGTCTTCTGGAGATCATCTTTCTCGCCGTAACCGTTTTCCACCGCCCATTCCGCTCCTCGCAGGCAGACCTCTCTCAGGACGTTTTTACTGATCCGGGTGATCCCTCCTTTCCCGATACCGGCAGGCACCTCTTTGTAGATCTGGTTCAAAAGGGCCTCGCGTTTGCCGTGAATGTCCTTCGCTATAAATTCCGTCTTAAGCAATCGGACACCACAGTTGATGTCATATCCGACACCTCCCGGTGATATGATACCTTTTTCTATATCAAAGGCAGCAACCCCGCCGATTGGGAAACCATAACCTTGATGGCCGTCTGGCATAACATAAGAATGCCGCTGTATGCCATCAAGACAGGCAACATTTTTCGCCTGGGTCAGAGTACGGTCGCGCTTGACCGTTTCAAGCAGGGCTGAAGATGTGTAAATGAGGACAGAAACCTTCATGTCCCCCTGTCTGGGGATTTCCCATGTAAAGTCGTTGATCTTTTTTAATTCCATGACGCACTCACAGATCCACAACGACCTGAACCATCCAGCCACCTTCTTCCTCGATCTTCATTTCATCATAGGTCACAGCTTTGACCCCTCCAAAAACCTTATAATCTTTTTTGAACCTGTCTCCTCTGAAAAACGTGCTGAGGCGAAAGTCTGAACCATCACGTGAGATCCGCGTCGATATGGCTTCCGCAAGGAGAAACTCCCGTGTATCCAGCAAATATAATATTTCCTCCAGAAAATTTAACAGCAACTGTTTTAAATCACTTCCGTTTATATGGATCGCGATCTTTTCAACCTTTTTCAGCCGGTCCGCATCCCACATCAGGGAGACAAGCGCCTTGGCACTGTTCTCGAAAGCCTCTTCCAGCGTCTTACCAAAAGCCCTAAATTTTGCATCCGCAGTATGATCGAGGAAAACAAATTTTTGTTCACTCATTTGAACCGGCCAGATACAGCAGCGCCGCAGAATGGGCAGACTCCTTCTTTTAGTTTATTATTTGCAATAGAAAAGTTTGTCCTTCGGATGACCTCGGCTCCACATACAGGACAGAACGTATCCTCTGACATTCCCAGGACATTTCCGATATAGATAAAACGAAGCCCTGCGTTTCTGCCAATTTCCAATGCCCTGCTCAAAGTATCCAGGGGAGTGGCCTTGGAATCTGTGTACAAATAATCCGGGTGGAACCGGCTGATATGCCAGGGGATATTGCGGTCA
>CBDVEQ010000093.1:0-10395 GCA_965373045.1 uncultured bacterium
AGCTATACCGGTTTGAAGAATTTCTCAGAGGAAAGTTTGATGGTATTTCCGTCTCCTACGAAGGAGTCCTTTCACTTTCTCCACAGGAGGAAGAAATACAGGGCCCTGGCGAAGAATTTTATTTATCCATACTTTTTACCGCTGGTGACGAGATCTTTCTTGGTACAGGGCATTCAGGGAAGATCTATAAAATAGATAAAAACGGAAAATCGGAATTGTATTATCGAGTTCCAGAAGTGGATATCTATTGTCTAGCAAGAGATCGGAAAGGGGATCTGTATGCCGGAACCTCTCCCAATGGAAAGATCTATAAGATTACAGACAAGGATAAAGGGTCGGTTTTTTTCGACCCGGCGGAAAAATATATATGGGATCTGATGTTTACAGATAAAGGGTCGCTGCTGGCAGCTGTTGGTGAGAACGGAGGGATCTATGAGATCTCTCCCCAGGGGAATGGTCTTTCTATCCTCAAGGCAGAGGAAAATCATATCCTTTGTCTGTACCGGGATAAAAACGGCGATCTATTGGCTGGAAGCGGAGGCAAAGGCCATCTTTACCGCATCACGAAAAAGCGAAAGGCGATGATCGTATTTGAATCCCCGTTTGAGGAGATCAAAAGCATTGTTCAGGACAGGAAAGGACGGATCTATGTGGCAGCCAGCGGGGTTGTGACAAAACCAAAGGCGAATGGTCTATCTCCATCCGGACTGGCATCGAGTACTAGTGTTGAGATCAAAGTAACTCCGAATTCTTCAAAGCCCAGTGTGGCTGCAGCAGTAAAAAAGAAACAGCCCAGTGCTCTTTACCGCGTTGATGCGGTGGGAGTGGCTAAGATGCTCTGGAATTCGGGTGAAGAGATGATATATTCTCTCCTTTGGGATAAAGAGAGAAACAGTCTTTTATTTGGAACAGGAGCCAGAGGCCGGATCTATTCAGTTGATCAGAGCGACAAAATAAAACTAGTCCTTCAGAAAAATTCTGAACAGATATTTCATCTTGCTTCCCACGACAGAAAAACCTATATTCTGTCCAATAATCCATCACTAATCAGCTATCTCCAACCCAAACAACGATTCAATGGAGTCTATACCAGCCGGGTCCTGGATACATCCGTACATTCATCCTGGGGGCGGATGAATTGGGAAACCATTCGTCCTGAAGATACATCTCTGCAGTTTTACACACGCAGCGGAAACACCAGTGAACCGAACAAGACTTGGAGCGAATGGTCTCCTCCCTACCAGAGCGTTCTTGGGGAACAAATCCTAAGCCCCAAAGCCCGCTACCTCCAGTTCAAGGCAAGATTTAAAACACACTCGGGCAATCAGTCTCCCCAGGTGAAAAAAGTGGAGCTATATTATCAGGGGACCAATCTGGAGCCGCACTTTTTGCGTCTGGAATTGTTACCTCCGAATGTTGTTTTTTTGAAACTTCCTGAACAAGAAGATGTGATCTGGGGTGTGGATTATAGATCAGCCCCTCAGAATAAGAGCAGCAACAAAAGCAAGACCTATGTTATGCCAAAGAAGCGCGAGAAAAAAGGATATCAGACGGTCATCTGGCAGGCAGCCGATAAAAACGAAGATGACCTGGTTTATTCTATCTTTATCCGAAAGAAAAATTCCGGAAAATGGAGGATTATGAAGGACAATTGGACGGACAGTATTTTTGCTTTTGAAACAGTGACCCTGCCTAACGGTTTCTATTATATTAAAGTTATAGCTTCGGACAGTCCTTCCAATCCGTTGGGAACAGGCCTGAACGCCGAGAAAATTAGTCGGGTTCTGATCATAGACAACTCTTTACCTGTCATCCGAAATATGAAGGCCGAAAAGAAAAAAGGTGTGCTCACAATAAGTTTTACGGCGGAAGATTCCCTTTCTCAGATCAAAGAGGTTAAATTTCTTGTGATGCCGGGCGAGTGGAAGAGTGTTTTTCCTGAAGATGGGATATGCGATTCAAAGAGAGAGACGTTTAAGTGGACATACCGGCTTCCCGACAATTCAGATAACATGATCACAGTAAAAGCTGTAGATGGGCATGGGAATATAAGAGTTGCCCGCAAAACCTTCCAACCTGAATAATCCAGGCTACATTAATTCAGGCTTTGATGCGCTCGAGATATTTATCCTCCCGCGTATCAACCTTAATGACATCTCCTTCTTTGATGAACTGAGGAACGCTGATGATGAGACCGGTCTCCAGTGTAGCAGGTTTGTTTCCGGCTGTCTGGGTCGCCCCTTTGAGATAGGGCTCGGTCTTTACGACTTTGAGAGCGATAGTCATAGGTGGACTGATACCAACGTGCTTTCCCTCATACATCTCGATCGAAAAGATCACATTGGGGATAAGATAATAGACGGCCTTGCCGATGACATCATCGGAGATCCTGATCTGTTCATAGGTTTCCAGATTCATAAAAATATAATTATTCTCCTCCTGGTAGAGGTATTCCATTTCAAGCATTTCCAGGTAAGCTTTTTCTATCTTGTCTTTTGAACGGAACCTGCGGTCATGCAGGCTCTGATCTTTGATCTTGCGAAGTTTAGTCTGCATAATAGCCTGACCTTTACCTGGTGTGACATGAGTAGTATCCAGGACTTTATAGATTTCTCCATCTATGACGATCACCATTCCTTTCCTGATTTGTGTTGCATTGATCATATCTTCTCCAACCTGCTCTATTCATAAAAATTTGCGATACGTTTAAACATTAATGCAATAATCTAAAAATTTATTTCATATATCGCAACTTTTTACCCTACGGGCAAGCCGATCTGCTTTGTTGCAGCGCATTCGCAGTATATGAATACGGCTTCATACGCCACGTCGCGCATATCGACTTGTGAATAAAGCAGGCTCTCTGAATTATTCATAAAAACTGCCAACTTTATTATCTAAAATTGTGATGATGTGTCAATCCTGTTAATATAACTAAAAATAGAACAATGGTTAAGTTATATTTCCTGGGAACAGGTGGATTTGCAGCCTCGGCCCGGAGGGACAATACGTCCTTTTTTGTCCGTGCAGGTGACAGTGCGATTCTTATTGATTGCCCTGGAAGTGTTATCCAAAAGATCAAAAAAATGGAAATGGATCCGTGTGAGGCAAAAACGATCCTGATTACACATGTCCACGCCGACCACGTCTATGGACTGCCATCCCTTGTGCACAGTCTTATGATGGAGGACATGCATGTGAAACTTGTCGGCTCCAGGGAATCTGTTACTTTCTGCCGTAAATTGCTGCATTTGTTCGGACTGCTGCAGAACAAGATTAAATACCGCATCGACTTTGTTCCCCTTGAGGCCGGGGACAGTTGTGAATTGTCATCCGGGATTGTGTGCCACACGTATGATGTGCCCCATAGTTCTTCATCCCTGGCGTTTCGCCTGAAGTTTGAACAAGAAGGAATCGACCTTGTGTATTCTGGGGATAGTCCCATCCATGCTCCGCTTTTTCAATGGGCGGAAAAATCGAATTATCTCATCCATGACTGCGGTGCCCCATCAAGGATATTCGACCTGGATCCCCATCTCAAAACAATGCACACTCATTCGCTCGATCTAGGAAAACATGCACATCAGGCAGGTATCAAATGTCTGATCCTCTGTCATATTTTTGCCGAGATGGATTTTGAGGATAACGAACTGGAAGAAGAGATCAGACAGAACTATTATGGGCGGTTGATTATCCCCGAAGACTTCCAAAAGATCCAATTGGCCTGAATTATTGATAAAAACCTTGAATAATCGCCATTTTTACCCGTCGGGCTGGTCGATTAAATATAAGTTCCTTTTCAGGGGGGGTTGGATTATAATGCTTTCCAATGAAAATGGTATGTAGTTTATTGATCCTCTTACAAAAAACACTCATGTGACTATGACGATATTCGACGGAAGGATCCTATACAGGCAAAAATGATATTTATCTATTTTGCTGTTACGATCGTCTCGTTTTTTATTCTGTTTAAATGTGCGGATTTATTTGTGGCCGGAGCTTGCGGGATTTCCGATGTTCTGCATATACCCAAAATGATAACAGGAATTGTATTTGTTGCACTGGCAACTACTGCACCGGAATTTGGTGTTTCCGTCATCTCGTCATTCCTGGGCCATCCGGAGTATGCGCTGGGTAATGCTATCGGTTCGGTTATTGCAGATGATGGAATCGCTATCGGATTGGCCGCAGTCGTAGCTCCGGCAGTCATTATTATCAATTGCAGGGTTCTCAGGATCGCCGGACTATTTCTTTTGGGGATCGACTATATCGCCTATTTTCTGGCAAGAAACGGAATCATCGGTCGTCTGGAAGGAAGCTTTTTTCTCTTTCTTCTTATTGTGTATTTTGTTCTTTTATATAAAACCAGGATTTTCTTTTCCTATGATCAAAATGGCAATAATAAATGTCCTGCCGTAAAGCCTCCCTCGTCAAAGTGGCAGCAACTAAAAAAACCCATCATTCTTTTTATGACCGGGATCATTGGTGTTGTTGTAGTCAGCCGGTTTGGTGTGGTCTGGGCTGCTCTGCACATCACGGAATATTTTCACGTCCCGGAGATCATTGTCGGGTCCACGGTAATCGCCATAGGAACTTCACTTCCAGAGGTCAGCACATGCATCACAGCAGCGCTGAAAGGAGAAGGGGAATTGGCGGTGGGCAACATTATCGGTGCAGATGTGCTGAACATCCTTTGGATCATCGGGGTCTCTGCCCTGGTCAAGCCGATCCATGTCCAGGTGGACACGATCAACTTTCTCTTTCCTTTTATGATCTTGATGGTTACAGTCATGCTTTTGAGCATGCGTTTAAGATGCAGGTTGGGGAAGATCAAGGGCTTGATCCTTATCCTTCTCTATTGTGTGTTTTTATATTTAACACTAGGATTTTTTGCCTGAAAATATATTTTGAAATGATAGTTGATTTTGTTATGATATTTTTCTTTTGAGCCACAGATTTGACTTGTTTGGATTATTCGCAAGTTGAGATTGTATTAATAATTCAGGAAACTGGAGAGAAATATGAATATTGGTGTACTGAACGAGTCGCCTAAAATTGAAAACCGTGTCGGACTGAATCCTGGAGGAGTATCTTTTTTAAGAGAAAGGGGATTTGAGGTTTATGTCCAGGCAGGAGCCGGGTTGAGGGCGGGATACTCCAATGAAGAGTTTACTTCCCAAGGGGCGGAGATCGTCTTTACTCCTGAAGAAGCCTTCGGCCGCTCAGACCTTGTTTTAAATATTGCCCCTCTTTCTGATGAGGAGTGCAGCCTGGTCAGGGAAGGCCAGATTCTGATGGGATTTCATCATCTTGCTGTGGCCAAAAAAGCAAACCTTGAAAAATTGCTTAAGAAAAAAGTTTATATCCTTGGTTATGAGATCTTCCAGGAAAAAAACGGAGCGCTTCCCTTTATTGAAAGTTTGGGTGAGATTGCAGGTCAGATGTGTCTATCCATATCCGGCCATTACCTTCAGACTATTCATGGAGGCAGAGGCTTGCTCCTTGGGGGAGTTGTCAGTGTTCCCCCGGCAACTGCTGTCGTCATAGGGAGCGGAGTCCTTGCGCGAAGCGCTGTTAGGGCCCTGATCGGAGCTGGAGCCCATACTATCGTGCTCGGCACGGAAATGGAAAATCTTCGGGGATTGGAAGAGATGACGTCAGGACGGGTGGTCACCCTGGTTGGAAACAAGTTTAATCTAAGCAGGATCGTTAAGATCGCGGATATTCTTATTGGAGCAGTTCTGGAACCTGGTGCGAAGGCCCCTCAGGTTATTTCAAAGGATATGGTGAAGACCATGCGCAGGGGTTCTCTGATCATCGATCTTGCCATAGACCAGGGCGGATGTATTGAAACGAGCCGCCTAACCACTCTGGATCAGCCTACCTTTCTGGATGAAGGTGTTATTCATTATTGTGTTCCCAACATAACTTCGGCCGTAAGCCGTACATCAACAAAAGTCCTATCCAATCTGGCGGCCCCTTTTATCAATGAGATAGGCGATATGGGCCTGGAAAAGGCCATTGAAGACAATGAAACGATATCCAGCGGTCTTTATGTATACAAGGGCCGGATAGTCAAAAAAATAATCGCGGAACGATTCAGGTTGCCGTACACAAATATATCATCCATCAGTAAAAAATAGGGATAAACATGGAAAACAAAATAAAACAATCCGGAAACAGACAAAATGAACTTGTACACATGCTTCATGAGATCCAGGAAAGATTTGGGTATATTCCCCCGGAGAGCCTGACCGAGATTGCAAAAAAATTGAATATTTCCGAAAGCGAGATCTATGGAGTCCTTACTTTTTACAAAGCATTTACCTTTGAACCCCGGGGGGAACATATAGTGACCGTCTGCATGGGAACTGCCTGTCATGTCAGGGGCGCGCCGGCCATACTTGAAGAGTTTAAGCGAAAGCTCGATATTGACGTGGAACAGACAACTCCAGACAACAAGTTCACTCTTGAAGCGGTCAACTGCGTAGGCGCCTGTGCTCTGGGCCCTATCGCCATTATTGACAAGAACTACCACGGCCAGATGAATATGCGCACAGTGGACAAGCTCATCAAGAAGTACAGCAAGGAAGACCAAGAGGAAAAGGAGTAGAACACGATGAGTAAACTGGATCACCAAAAACTTGAAGAGTTAAGACAGGAAATCCATGATGAACGAATGATGACCAAAACCTATGTAACCGTATGCGCCGGAACCGGATGCCACGCTTATGGCTGTATGGAAGTTGCCGAGGAATTCAAAAAGGAAATCAAGGCTGCCGGCCTTAAAGACATCGAAGTCCGGACCACGGGCTGCCACGGCTTCTGCGAAAGAGGCCCGATCACTGTGATCAAGCCGGACGGTATTTTCTATCAGAGGATCCAGATCAAGGATGTCAAGGAGGTTGTGGCTGAAACACTGATAAACAAGAAGATCATCGGCAGGCTTCTCTACGAGGATCCGCAAACCGGAAAAAAAATTGAACAGGAAGAAGACGTTCCTTTTTATAGCAAGCAAAAACGTATCATTTTTGGGAACAATGGCTTTATCGATCCAACAGAGATCAAGGACTACATTGCTGTAGGCGGTTACGCCGCATTGGCCAAGGTCTTGTTTGACATGACCTCGGAAGAGGTGATCGAAGAAGTGATTGTTTCAGATCTGAGGGGAAGAGGCGGCGCTGGGTTCCCGTCCGGGAGAAAATGGAAATTTTGCCGGGATGTCATGGCTGATGTGAAGTACATCATCTGTAATGCGGATGAGGGGGATCCAGGGGCCTATATGGATAGAAGTCTGCTAGAGGGAAATCCCCACAGCATCATTGAAGGAATGATCATTGGAGCCTATGCCATCGGAGCCACAAAAGGGTATATATACTGCCGGATGGAATATCCTCTGGCTGTAAAGAACGTATCAATTGCTCTGGAACAAGCCCGGAAATACGGTTTCCTTGGTGAATCCATTCTTGGGTCTGAATTCAACTTTGAGATACATATTTTCAAAGGGGCAGGAGCATTTGTTTCCGGCGAAGAGACATCTCTGATGGCTTCCATTGAGGGAAGGCGGGCTTTTCCGCAGCAAAGACCTCCCTTTCCTGCGGAAAGCGGGTTGTGGGGGAAACCGACAAATATAAATAATGTAGAAACATGGGCTAATATCCCCCTTATCATCAACAAAGGAGCGGAGTGGTATACCAAGATCGGGACCCGAACGAGCACCGGAACAAAAATCTTTTCCCTGGTAGGAAAGATCAATAACACAGGCTTGGTCGAAGTTCCCATGGGCATAACCATGAGGGAGATAATCTTCGGCATCGGCGGTGGAATTCCCAAAGGAAAAGAATTCAAAGCCGTTCAGACAGGAGGCCCTTCAGGTGGTTGTATTCCAGCAAATATGCTGGATCTTCCCATTGATTATGACACATTAGCCAAAGCCGGTTCTATCATGGGATCCGGCGGTATGATCGTCATGGACGAGGATACATGTATGGTGGATGTGGCCAAGTATTTTCTAAAATTTTCCGAGGAAGAGTCCTGCGGAAAGTGTGTTCCCTGCCGGGTAGGAACCAGACAGCTTAAAGAAATGCTGACAAAGATTACGGATGGACATGGAGAAGAAGGGGACATAGAAAAACTGCAGGACCTGTCCGATGCCATAAAAAGCAGTGCATTGTGCGGCCTGGGGCAGACAGCGCCGAATCCGGTATTGACCACTATTAAATATTTTCAGGAAGAATATGAAGCGCACATCAAGGAAAAAAGCTGTCCTGCACTTGTGTGCAAGGAACTGATCGTCTATTTTATTGAGCCGGACAAGTGTGTCGGGTGTCTTCTCTGCAAACAAAGTTGTCCTGTAGATGCTATCAGCGGGGAAAGAAAACAGATCCATGTCGTTGATCAGGCTCTATGCATCAAGTGCGGTGCCTGTCTTGATGTATGCCCAAAAAAAGTAATGGCTGTTTCTAAATATACCGGGAAGAAGAAAGATAAAATCATCAAACAATCATCACAAAAAAGAGCTTAATTATGAAAATTACTTTAGACGGAAAACAGATAGAAGTCGAAGAAGGTCAGACAGTTTTAGATGCTGCGAGGAAAAATGATATCTATATACCCTCCCTTTGCGATAACCCTCATTTTTCACCCTTCAGTGGATGCAGGCTTTGCCTTGTCGAGATCAAGGGGCAGAGGGGCTATGCGCCGTCTTGCAGCACGATCGTAAGGGAGGAAATGGAGGTCAAGAGTGACTCCCCCAAGCTGCATAAGATCCGGACACAGATATTGGAATTGATCCTCTCCGAACATCCCAGCGCGTGTCTGATTTGTCAAGAAAAAGAAAACTGCGATGAATATAAGTCCACGATCCGCAAAGTAGGGGAGACAACCGGATGTGTTCTCTGTCCCAATAACGGCCGTTGTGACCTGCAGAAGGTCGTGGATGCTCTGGGAGTTGATTCCATTCGTTTTCCTGCCATATACCGCGATATCGAGGTTAATAAAAAGGACCCCTTCTTTGACCGCAACTACAATCTGTGTATTCTGTGCGGGCGCTGCGTACGCGTGTGTCACGAGATCAGAGGAACATCGACCATCACATTTGTTAACCGGGGATCGGATACGGTTATCGGCACTGTACTGGACAAGACGCTGCATGACGTGGGGTGTCAATTTTGTGGGGCCTGCGTAGATGTCTGTCCCACAGGAGCCCTAACAGAACGTAGCCTGAAATATGAAAAAATAGCGGATGAGACAAAAGAAACCATCTGTCCTCTCTGCAGCATGGGATGCCGGCTCGATGTGGGAAAATATGAGGGCCGCATCCTGAGTTCACAGCCTTCTGAGGATGGGAAGGTCAATCAGGGTCAAGCCTGTGTCAAAGGGCGGTTTCTACTTAAGAATACGGTCTACAGCGGACAAAGGATCAAAAGACCGATGATTCGCCGGAAAAAAGATCTGGAACCAGTATCCTGGGATGAAGCTCTGGATTTTGTTGCGGAGAAACTCAAGGGTTTTCCAGGAGACAAGGTCGGATTTATTGAATCCTCCCAAGTTTCCTGTGAAGATATGTTTGTATTCGAACAATTTGTACGTGATGTGCTGAAAAGCGACCAGATCATCGCAGAATCCGAAAATTCTGTTTACTGGATCCTAAAGGAACTGGCGGATGAATCCGGTGTGATGCTCCAGATGAATTATAGGATTAGGGAAATATCCCAGGCGGATACCATCTTTCTTTCTGGAGCTGATATTGTCAGTTCCCATCCCATTGTCTGGCTGGCTGTTCTCAAAGCGGTCAAGAACGGGGCCGGATTGATCATAGCTGCTCCATTTGAATTTTCTTTAAGCCGTTATGCGGCCGTAGATCTGCGGATCAATCTAGGCAGCGAAGCCATGCTTCTTGGTTATCTGGCTAAACAGATCCTGGACAGAGAGGATCTTTCAGAAAAAGATACAGTAAAGGGTTTGGAGGATTTAAAAAAGTCTGTTGAGGATCTCCAAATCGAAGATGTCTTAAAGTCAACAGGAATCCCGAATGAAGAGGCCCTTGCACATGCGGAAAAGCTTTTCCATACGGATAGAACAGTTGTCCTGCTCCTGGGAGCCGGTTTTGCCGAAAAGGAAAAGATCAAAAACACGCTTGCCGCAGGATGGAATCTGGCTCATCTGACTCAGGGCCGGCTTTTTCTGCTAGGATCAGGGGTTAATGAGAGAGGACAGTTTGAGATCAGGAAGATACATGATAAAAAGATTGACCCTTCCGAGTTTATCCGCAAGGCAGCAGAAGGCAAGATTGAAGCCCTGTACACAACAGGCCCGGTCACACTTCCGGTTAAATTCGATCCTGCGTTCCTGGTTGTACAGGACAGTTATTGGAGCGAGATGGCTGAAAAAGCT
>CBDVEQ010000094.1:0-10392 GCA_965373045.1 uncultured bacterium
CCTATGAACTGTCTGCGGGAGGCACAGAGCTGATCTATGACATCAAACGTTCGACCAGAAAAACAGGCCCTGAAGTAAGATTTGTGTTCCGCCGGGAAGGACACCGCCAGGCTTATTTCATGAAGCTGGGGGAAAACTGGGAGATCCAGGGGAAACTTCCGGAACAGGCCTTTCTGATCAGTCTTCAAGGAGTGACAAACAGTGACGGGCCTCATTTATATTTTATTTACCCGAAAAACTGGAGTTTCACCTACACCGGCTCGGTCTTTGATTTTTATAAGGATAAAAAAGATTATCTGTTTAAAGAACTGAGAACTCCGGTGCAGGCCTTAAGGACATTCCGGAAGCACCTTAAGGGATATGTAATCTGGGACAGATCGGTCCGGACATCGCTTATTATTGCGTTCACGATTGCGGGGTTGGAGAAGTCTGTAGTGGTCAGCGAGGATATGATCCCCATGGTCGAGAAAGCAGGTTTAAGACCGGTGGAAGATCTCAGGGGAAGGTTTGAGGGAAAATCCGATGTGGAGATCTACCAGTGGGCCTATGATAAATATTGGTCCCGCTGCAGCAGGGATTTTATTATATGGATGGGCGGCGAGCACGGCCGGGTGATGAAACCGGGCGTGGCAGACTGGGGGATCTATAACAAGGCATTTTTCAGCGACCTTTCAACACGTGTAACGGACACGGAAGAATATGCGCTTGCTGATAAACTCCTTGGTGAGATGAACCCCATGTCCATGGTCATGGGATGGCACTCTTATGCAAAGGATTTGGAGCGGGAACATGTCAAGCTGGTGTCCAGTCACGGCCACAGGGTGGAAGGGTTGCACACACTGCCCAATCTCAGTTTCAGCAGCCAGGTTCCCCCCACTCCGGGTTTTCAATTCAAGAACAAGCACAATGTGATTCCGGGAAAAACCTATGTTCCGAAAAAAAAGGTGTATTTGGCCTGTATTCAGACAGACGGGCTCGGGATCGGCGCCTGGCTGAAACCAGGAAGGGGAGAGATCCCTTATGCATGGGAAGTGATCATGAATTACCATTGGCTGGCGCCGGCCATGATGGAATATTTCTACACCATGGCCACTTCAAATGACTATTTTATTGGGGCTTTATCAGGGCCCGGTTATATCTATCCTAAAGCTGTTCCCAGAGACAAACTTTCTCCTCTGATCGAGAAAGCGAGAGAGATGATGGAGGTTCTTGATTTGAAGGTGTTCGAGATCATGGATTATTCAGAAGGGGCGACAGTGGAAGGGAACACCGAGCTCACCCGGGAAGTTGTTGAGGCCTATTACAAGGGAATGCCCGATGCTCTTGGGTTTGTCAACGGCTATGCTCCTGCTTATACTTTTACTGTTAAAGACGGAAAGCCGCTCATTTCCTACGACTATTATCTGTCACCGACCAGGACGGAAAAAGATGTGCTGTCCGACCTGTATGAGCTGGCTGAGATCAATAAGAAAAGGCCGTATTTCTGCCTGATCCATGTCCGGGAATACAGCAATGTGAAGCGTGTTAAAAATATACTGGATCAGCTTGGCCCTGAATTTGAGCTCGTGCCCCTGGATGTTTTTCTGAAGATGGCAGGAAATAACCCCACTTTCAGAGAACGCTTCCTTAAATAGTCTCTGCTTTATTCATAAAAATTGCCGATAACCTAACATAACTTCTTAAATATCATCCAGTTAGGTCTTTTCTCCAAACAATTTCCGTCATAAATCTGTTCTGTGACATTTCTGTAATATTTCAATTTTATTATCGGCCTTTTTTCCCCTTCGGGCGAGCCGATCTGCTTTGTTGCGGCGCATTCGCAGTATATGAATACGGCTTCATGCGCCACGCCGTGCATATCGACCCGTGAATAACCCAGGTTAGCCTAAACAATTTACAAGCCGATCTATTGAAAAAAAGGGTACGAGGATTCAAGGGGTCAAGGATTCAATTGAAAGAATAAGAGGCCAAGGGCCAAAGGCCAATGCAAAAGAGGCCCAAAGCCCAAAGCAGCTTATCCCAAAGTCCTTTAATTTAGGTCATTCCCGCGCAGGCGGGAATCCAGTTCTTGAACTCATTGAGTTTCTTGACTTCAACGACTTCGATAGACCTCTATGGGCCTCTATGGACTTCTATATGCTGTTTTTATAAGGCATTTCGCCTGTAGCCTTCAAGAGTTTTGTTTCGGGTACATTCCAGTTGGAAGTTGACCATGCTCCGAAACGAGTCTATGAGTTTGAGGTGTTGACTATGAAGGTCTTCCATGCCTTGTTTCTGCCATTCTTCGAGAAAATAATAGATGGCCTCTATGCTAGAGACACATGATTTGAGAGGTTGTTTTTTTATGATAAATTGAGACGGTTGGGGTGGGGAGATTGATAGTTGTGTAAGGGAGTGGAGGTTTTGGTTTAATTTTTTCATTTTTTTTGCCGTGCTCCATGTCCCATCGATAACAAGAACACACAGCTTTCTTCCGCGGAGGAAAGATTTAAAATCAAATTCAGTAATATCTCTGGCCTGTTCCCCAGGATAGAGAAGAATAGGTGCGTATCCCGGATCTTTTATCAAACGATCCAAGTTGTTGTCTTCGGAAAAATTGACCCCAACTAAGATGGATGAATTCTTCAGGTGGAGATGGGCCAGGCGGCCTGTTCCGTTCTTCTCCTTTTTAGCTTCTTTGGGATGCATAAGGATCAGGAATTGGACTTCAGTCCGGAAGGGTTTTATGAATCGGCACCGGCACACTTGAACAGGCCTTAAACACTTCACACAGTATTCTCGCAGAGATCGCAACACCGCTTCCTCACGCCTGTTCCGGTCTGTTTTTTGTTTAAGAAATGTCTCTAAATCCATGGAGTAAGTCCTGTTTGAACGTCGGTCCAGTAGGTTATTTTGCTGCAGGTTTTCCTTTATAACCATTATGGTCTTTTAAAAGAAAAGTATTTGCCCAGCTTGAAGTATTTTTCAGATCATTATTAATAATAACCTGTCTTCTGTTTAATAAATCATTTTTATTTTCATAAAAGTATTTATTACGATAATAAGCTCTTACCCAGATACATTCTCTGCCTGTTTTTGTAACTTCGCACATATTTTTTGAGCTTCCTCCGCAAGGTCCGTTCCGCTGGTTTTTTTCACATTGTGATACCGGGCATAAATAAGTTATTTCAGGCAGTGAGCAATCACCACATTCTTTACATCTGAAAAAAATCGTCTTCCAATATCTTTCATTGAAGTAAGATAATTTATTTATAAAATTCTTTTTTTCTATAAATTTGTAATACGACTTACACCTATTAAAAAATGGGGCATTATAATCGAAAAATAAGGCATGCATTAACCTGCTGAATCTATATGACAGAGTTACATATTTTGAAAATGATGATTTTTTAAAATTTGAATATTCAGGATTTATTTTATTTGTGTCAGAAAGTCCTGTGTTTTTATCCAGCGAATAATAATAAAATTCTTTTGGTTGAGGATTAGTAAGTTCCTTAACAAAATCATGCCAGTCAGCGGATTTATATTCTTCAGCTTTATTAATTATCGCATTAAAATCTTCATAATTATGAATGCCTCCTATGTATGCCCCTTTATATCCCATTGCTTTTAAAGCAATAAATTGTTTTGCAGCGAAGTCAATAAAAAAACTTTTACCTTTATCATCAGATTTTTTTTCTTTATTGATCTTTTCAAGAAATTCATCTGAAACGACACATCCGGGAATTAAGTCTTTATTAAAAATATTTGCAACACCTGCCGACAAAAGATAAATATAGCCAATTACAGGTAAATTAATTTTATTGTCTTTTAAATGGTTTAATAATTCATGCGATTTCCTGATATCATATCCTAACTGGGAAATAATAAATTTTGCACCGGTATCGATCTTTAATTTTAGTTTTTCGTACTGCATCATTTGTTCGGCTTCGCTGTATTTAAACGGAGAAACAGCGCATCCTAAGAAGAAATCAGTTTTATCAAGCTCAATATATGAATCGGGCTTTCTGCCTTTTATTTTCAGCCCTATATTCATTTCATTGAGCATTTGCAATAAACCGACAGAATCAATATCAAATACCGGCTGAGCAATGCCTTTATAACCATCAACCGGATAGTCGCCTGAAAGAACTAATAAATTATTGAATTTCTCACTTGCATATTTCCAGACAAGACTCTCCAAACCGTTTCTGTTTTGATCTTTACAGCTTATATGAATAATAATGCTCTTTCCGTAACCAATGATTTTTTTCCCTAAAAAATCAGGAGATATTGTGGGATTACCGCCTGCACTATCGGTAATTGAAAGCCAGTCAATTCTATTATCTTTTGATAAATTTTCGGCAAGGATCAATACTTTCTGGCTGTTTTTTTGCTTAATTATCCCTCGTGTGTTTACTAATTCTACACCGGTTAAAAATTTGTCTTCTTTTTCGAATAATTGCCTGAGATTTTTCATATTATTATTTTTTTTCACTTTTTCTTTTTGCATAGTCTTTCAACTGGTCTTCATATATTTTTCCAACAGAAAAATATTTTGATTTAGGGTGCGAAAAATAAAGACCACACAAGGATGCAGTTGGATACATTGCATAATTTTCTGTTAATTTTATTTTAATGTTTTTTTCAATATTTAATAAATCAAAAATTGTTTTCTTTTCGGCATGGTTGGGACAGGCAGGATAACCTATTGCAGGTCGTATTCCCTGAAAATTTCCTTTAAACAATTGTTTTTTTGTTAAGCTTTCATCATCAGCATATCCCCAGAGTTCTTTTCTGATTTTTAAATGCATCAATTCCGAAAAAGCTTCAGCTAATCTGTCAGCCAGTAACTGAAGCATAATGGCTTTATAATCATCATTGTTTTCTTTGTAAAACTTCAAGGATTTTTCAATATCCAAACCTGTTGTTAAAGTAAAAACACCAATATAATCATTAATTCCACTTTGTTTTGGAGCAATAAAATCTGCTAATGATAAATTCGTGTTTCCATTTGTTTTAAAAGTCTGCTGACGCAAATTATGCATTACTTTTAAAACTTTTTTTCGTGAATCGTCAGAGTATATTTCAATATCATCAACAACTGCGTTAGCAGGGAACAAGCCGATAACTGCCTTTGCCTTCAGCATTTTTTTATTAATTATTTGTTTTAAAAGAGCCTGAGCATCTTCAAATAATTTCTGTGCTTCTTTGGATTTTTCATCATTTCCAGGAATATCAGACGAAATACCTCTCAATTCCCATGCTTTATAAAAAAATGACCAATTTATGTATTCTTTAATTTCGTTTATTGAATAATCTTCATAAATTTTAATTCCTTTAAAATTCGGTTTATTAACCGAATATTTTTCCCAGTTGATTTTTAATTTATTCGTTCTAGCATCCTCAAGTGATATATATTTGAGTGTGATCTTTTCCTTATGTTTTTCCCTTATCTTCTGATGTTCTTTTTTTATGGAATTAATATATTTTTCTTTTTTGCTTTCTGATAATAAATTGTTAACAATCATCACACTTCGCGAAGCATCCTTAACATAAACAGTAGCGCCTGAATATTGAGGAGCGATTTTCACGGCAGTGTGAATTGGTGAAGTGGTAGCGCCTCCTATAATCAGAGGAATGGAAAAATCTTGTTTTTCCATCTCTTTGGCAACTTTCACCATTTCTTCAAGAGAAGGTGTAATTAATCCGCTTAATCCTATAATATCAACATTTTGTTCTTTTGCGATCTCTAATATTTTTTCAGTTTGTACCATTACTCCCAGATCAATAACATCATAATTATTGCATGATAAAATAACACTCACGATATTTTTCCCAATATCATGCACGTCGCCTTTTACAGTAGCTAATAAAATTTTATTTAAGGAATCCTTTTGCCCGCTTTTTGATTTTTCTTGTTCAATATGTGGATGCAAATAAGCAACAGCTTTTTTCATTACTCTTGCTGTTTTAACAACTTGTGGCAAAAACATTTTTCCGTCACCAAATAATTTCCCAACTGTATTCATTCCATCCATTAATGGATCTTCAATAATATTTAAAGTAGGAGAATATTTTTTGCGGGCTTCTTCAAGATCTTCTTCAAGATAATCAGTAGTTCCTTTTATTAAAGCATGCTTTAAACGTTCTTCAACTGTATTTTCTCTCCACACATCGGTTTTAACAACATCAGTACCTTTTTCAATTATTTCCTGAGCAAATTCAATAAGTCTTTCAGTAGCATCAGTCTTGCGGTTTAAAACAACATCTTCAACTAATTCTAATAGATTTTCAGGTATTTCATCATAAATCTGTAACATTGCCGGATTAACAATTCCCATATCCAGGCCTGCATTAATGGCATGATAAAGAAATACTGAATGCATTGCCTGACGAACTATATTGTTCCCCCTGAAAGAGAATGAAAGATTACTAATACCAGCACTGACTTTTGCATAAGGAAGATTTTCTTTTATCCATTTTGTCGCATTTATAAAATCAACAGCAAAATTGTTATGCTCTTCAATACCTGTTGCTATTGCCAATATGTTCGGATCAAAAATTATATCCTGAGGCGGAAAATCAACTTTATTAACTAGAATATCATATGCACGCTTACAAACTTCTATTCTTTGTTCAAATGAGGTTGCTTGTCCTTTTTCATCAAAAGCCATAACCACAACAGCAGCGCCATATCTTTTTATTTTTTTTGCACGTTCAATAAATTCCTTTTCACTTTCTTTTAAGCTAATTGAGTTTACTATGCTTTTGCCCTGCAGGCATTTCAATCCGGATTCAATAACTTCCCATTTAGAAGAATCAATCATAACAGGCACTCTTGCAATATCAGGGTCAGAACTTAAAAGGTTTAAAAAATTAACCATTTCTTTTTCTGCATCTAACATTGCATCATCCATGTTAACATCGATTATCTGGGCTCCGTTTTCAACCTGATGCCGTGCAATCAACAATGTTTCTTCATATTGCTTTTCCCTGATCAATCGTGCAAATTTCCGTGAGCCGGCAACATTTGTTCTTTCACCAATATTCACAAAGTTGCTTTTTTTACTGATTGTAAGAGGTTCCAGTCCGCTTAATTGTGTGAGGTTCTTTTTATCAGGCGTCTCTCTTTTTTTTGCCTTTACAGCCAGCTTAGCAAATTCATTAATATGAGCAGGTGTTGTTCCGCAGCAGCCACCAATAATGTTCACTAATTGATTGTCAAAATATTTTTGAATTTTCAATGCCATTTGTTCAGGTGTCTGCTCATATTCACCTAATTCATTGGGGAAGCCGGCATTAGGATAAGCACTGACATAAAAAGGTGCAATTTTTGATAATTCCTCCAAGTAAGGCTGTAATCCGTCAGCTCCAAAGGAGCAGTTCAACCCGATACTAAATAAATTAAAATGAGAAATAGAAATCAGAAACGCCTCGACAGTTTGTCCTGATAATGTTCTTCCGCTTTTATCAGCAATAGTTATTGAAACAGAAACAGGCAATTTTACTTTTTTGTTATTAAAAACTTCTTCAATAGCAAATAAAGCTGCTTTGGCATTAAGAATATCAAAAACAGTTTCTATTAAAAGTAAATCAACACCACCGTCAATTAACGCTTCTGCCTGTTCTTTATATGCTTCAACTAGCTCATCAAAAGTAACAGCTCTGTATGCAGGATTATTTACATCCTGTGACATAGAGGCTGTTTTGTTGGTTGGGCTTATTGAACCGGCTACAAATCGTGGTTTATCAGGGTTTTGTAAAGAATATTGGTCAGCAACTTCCCGTGCATTTTTTGCAGCAGCAAAATTTATTTCATAAACCAAATCTTCCATCTTATAATCTGCCAATGAAATCCTATTGGCATTGAAAGTATTTGTTTCAATAATATCTGCTCCAGCTTCTAAAAACTGAGAGTGAATTTCTTTTATTATTTCTGGTTTTGTTAATGATAACAGGTCATGGTTGCCTTTCTGCTCTGGGAAATTATTTAAAAATCTTTCTCCGCGAAAATCTTTTTCTTCAAGTTTATATTTCTGTATCATGGTGCCCAATGCACCATCAAGAACTAGTATTCGTTTATTAATTTCAGTATAAATGTTTTTTTTGGTATTCATAAAAACTGCCGATAGCTTAACATAACTTCTTATATAGCATCCAGTCAGGATTGCTATTGACATTCGGTCCTATTGATTGGCACAATGATTTTTTGCCTTTAAACTGCAATGGCATTAAAAAATATCGACCAAGGAGAAAACTATGAAATCACCGGCATTAAAAAAAAGCATTATTCTTGTAATGGCAGGATCTTTTATCCTGTGTTTTTTTCTGACAGGATGCGGAAAAACAGAAGATACTTCAATGATTAAGCCGCCTGTGGCAGAAAAAATTGCAAAAGAATTGACGATTCACAATGACATTCGAATAGACAATTACTACTGGCTGAATGAGCGGGAAAACCCTAAAGTCATTAAATATCTCGAGGCGGAAAATGCCTATACTTCTGCGATGATGAAAAACACTGAAGGGCTTCAGGAAAAGCTGTATGATGAGATCATCAGCCGCATCAAGCAGACTGATATGAGCGTGCCCTATCAGAAGTGCGGATATTATTATTTTACACGGTTTGAAGAGGGGAAAGAATACCCGCTTTACTGCCGGAAAAAGGGAAGTCTGGAAGCAGAAGAAGAGATTATGCTCAATGTTAATGATATGGCAGAGGGCCATGATTATTTTAATGTTGCAGGACCGTCAGTCAGCTCAGATAAAAACCTTATTGCTTTTGGAGTGGACAGTGTGAGCCGCCGGAAGTACACCATTCAGTTTAAAAACCTGGCTACAGGCGAGATCTTCCAGGACAAGATTCCTAACACAACAGGCAGAGCTGCCTGGGCTAATGACAATAAGACTGTCTTTTATGCTTTAAAAGACGATACACTCAGGCCTTTTAAGATCATGAAGCACGTCCTGGGGACGGATGTGTCTTTGGATGAAGAGATCTTTCGCGAGACGGATGTTACATTCGGCACAAGAGTCTATAAATCCAAGTCCGACAAATATATCATTATAGCGTGCAGCAGCACACTTTCCACAGAGTACCGCATTCTGGATGCCGACACTCCGGATGAGCCATTTAAGATCATTCAGCCTCGGGAGAGTGATCTGGAGTACCGTATCGATCATTTTGGTGATTTCTTTTATATCCGCACGAATTACAAGGCAAAGAATTTCCGCCTGATGAAAACCCCTGTAAATAAAGCGGCCAAAAAGTTCTGGACCGAGGTGATTCCTCATCGGGACGATGTCCTATTCACACGGTTTGAACTCTTTAAGGATTTTCTTGTTGTCGGCGAGAGGAAAGATGGACTGATTCAGATCCGTGTCATCAAGTGGGATGGCAATGAAGAACATTATCTGGATTTCGGGGAGGAATCCTACTCTGCTTATATTTCTACTAACCCGGAATTTGACACAGGCCTTCTGCGTTTTGGATATACTTCCCTGACAACGCCCAGATCGACATATGACTATGATATGAATTCTAGAGAAAAAACACTCCTGAAAAGGCAGGAGGTTGTAGGTGATTTCGACCCGGATAATTATTTTACGGAACGACTTTATGCGGTAGCCAAAGACGGCATTAAAGTTCCCATATCCCTTGTTTGCCGGAAAGGGCTCGAAAAAAATGGTGATAACCCCCTGCTTCTCTACGGCTATGGATCTTACGGATCCAGTATGGACCCGCGTTTCCAGGCGAACATCCTCAGTCTTCTGGACCGGGGTTTTGTGTTTGCCATGGCCCACATCCGGGGGGGGCAGGAGATGGGACGCTGGTGGTATGAAGACGGCAAGCTTCTCAAAAAGAAAAACACCTTTACCGATTTCATCGCTTGCGCCGAACATCTGATCGCTGAGAAATTCACCAATTCGGAGAAAATGTTTGCCGCGGGCGGAAGCGCCGGCGGCCTGCTCATAGGAGCTGTAGTCAACATGAGACCTGACATCTTCAAAGGCGTGATCGCGCGGGTTCCCTGGGTGGATGTTGTAACCACCATGCTGGATGATTCGATCCCATTGACTACCAGCGAGTATGATGAGTGGGGAAATCCCAATAACAAGGAATATTACGATTATATGCTGTCCTATTCTCCTTATGACAATGTGGAAACCAAAGAGTATCCGGCTATGCTGGTTACAACCGGGCTCCATGATTCTCAGGTGCAGTACTGGGAACCTGCTAAATGGATAGCCAAACTGAGGGATATGAAAATAGACCGGAATTTGCTCATATTCAAAACCAACATGGAAGCCGGGCACGGCGGTGCTTCAGGCCGATTCAGACGATACAAAGAGACCGCCTTGGAATATGCCTTTATGCTGAAACTTCTAGGCATTAAAAAATGATTTGTG
>CBDVEQ010000095.1:0-10354 GCA_965373045.1 uncultured bacterium
GTGGAGGCAAAATGGCGGTTAATCCTGTCATAAAAAATGATGTATATCAATTGAAGATCGATCTGTTTTTCGATATCTTCTGTAAGTCCCTGTTCATTAAACGCACTAAAAGATTCTATATTGAGCTGTTTGACATATCTTGCGATAAGGACGCCTTTTTCGATCTGCTTCTCAAATATGGCTTTTACTTCACGCTTTTCGATCATCAAGAGAATAGATCCTACAAGCAGGACAAGCAGGACAAAAACCATCACAAGAAACCGTGTCTGGAGTGATGATAGAATCTTCATTAATGGTTAGATCCAGGATTATTGAGCGGCGTCTCGAACCTGTTTAAAAACCCCCATCACGTTTCCACCCCATATCTTCCTGATATCCTCTTCAGAATATCCCCGGCGCAGCAATTCCTTTGTGATATTTGGCATCTCACTTACATCATTGCATCCATCGATTCCACCGCCGCCGTCAAAATCCGTTCCTATTCCCACATGATCCACACCGATGAGACTGACGACATGGTCTATATGGGCCACAAGCTCCGAAACCGTGGCCATCTCCATGGGATATTTCTCCATGATGGCCCCGTATTCCTCATACCTCTTGTTGCGCAGTTCATCATTTTCGGAATCCTGAATTGTCCTGTATTTTTCCCTGAGTGCTGTAAGGGCCTTAGCTCTCTCCGGGTTGGGCTTCGATTGTTTCACAAAACTGGATACAAAACATATCTGGATCACACCACCATTTTTCTTCAGCGCCAGGAGCATGTCATCTGAAAGATTCCTGGGATGATCGCAAAGAGCCCTTGCACATGAATGCGATGCGATCACAGGCATTCCAGTCGCCGCAAGAACATCAAAAAAAGACTTGTCCGAAATATGGGAGACATCAACCATGATCCCAAGACGATTGCATTCGGAAACAACCTTTTCTCCGAATTCACTCAGCCCGTTGTCTTCGGGGTGCCTTCGGTCTGTGGATGAATCACAGATATCGTTATCACTGCCATGGCACAATGTGATGTATCTTACCCCCCTGTCAAAAAAGTACTTGACTAAAGTCAGATCCTTTCCAATGGGATATCCGTTCTCCATTCCAATGAAAGCGGCTCTCTTCCCAACTTTTTCAAGCCGGTATGCATCCTCCGGAATGGTGGCAAGTTCCACCAGGTCGGGATAATCCCGGCACATCTTCTGAACAGCATCGATCAGGCGGTCCGCTCTCTCTCGGGCCTTGGCATATCCATCCGATGTCAGATCTCCCTGGCCTACAAAAGCTGCAAAAAATTCCGCATCAAGACCACCTTCTGTCATCCTCGGAAGATCGATCTTTCCTCCTCTCCTTCCCGATTCCTGCCTCTCTCCCATGTCGTATTCGCCGCGAACCATGTTCATGGGTGTATCGCAGTGGGTATCCACAGTCAAAATCCTGTCATGGATTTCCCGTGCATTGACCTGCACATCCTCCCCGGCCTGTTCTTCAGTACAGGCCGATATAAATATCAAGGAAAATATAACCGCCGCTGCGAAGAATAAAAATTTAACATTTTTCATCATATCTCCCTCCAAAACGGCCTGTTCAAAGGACAACAGTTTAATAAACAATTATTTTATACCAATGGTTTCTTCAATGCAATAAGCAGGCTGAACAGGCTCAAAGACTGAGCACATAAAAACTTCTTTTCCTATCCGCCAGGACCACAGTACAAAAATCCTTGACCCGGTAGCCCCGTTTGAACAAGACCTGAAAAACCTTTCGAGTGGCCAAACGCCATTCAATGGGAATCCTTTTTACAGTCCGCTCCTCTACGTGGGTCTCTTCCAACATCCAATAAAAATCATAGGGAATCTCCACTAAAAACTGTTCTTTGTTTTTTTTCAGGCTCACATTTTTAACAGAATCCATTAAAACAGGCCCGGTTTTCCCCTGGACTTTAATAGCACTGGATTCAATTACTGTACAGCCGGATTCCAGAAGTTCATTCACATCGAACTTTGACCTCTGTGTATCTTCCAATAAATTCCAGGATACCAAAAAGCGGTCACAGGGAACATCCTCTCTGTTCAGATAACCAAAAAAATCACTGTAAAGCGATTCTTCATACTCAAGGATGTTCATTCCAAAATAATGGATGTTTCTGTAGGCATTCACTCCTGTCAGGGGATCGAATGTGCAGATCACCTCGTGGACTCTGAACAGATCTAAAAGGACTTTTTTCTGAAATTCCTTGATGGCAATTCCCAATCCGTATTTCCGGTATTCCTCTTTTACTGCAGTATACTGAGAATAGAATCTCAGGTTATCCTGACGGCTGAATCCCTTTTCCTTGTCCCAGACTCCAACAAATCCATAGGAGAAACCCACAAAGTGGGCCCAATCCTCCAGAAACGATCCGGAATCTTCCTGGACATATACAGCAATAAACAGAGCACTGCCCTTGTCAATATAGTTCTCATTGAGCATATTTCTCTCGCTAGGTAGTTTATCAGACGGATCACCCCAGATCTTCATCCGCAAACGCTCATATTTCCGGTAATCCTTGTAATTGTAGGAATTCTCGACTTTAAACAGAAACCTTTTTCCCCGGCATTCGCGGACTTCATTCAGATCTTTCATACAAAACTCCGTCAGAGGTATCTGATTTTCTCGAAATGATTTTATCCCATGCTTATATTCCAAATCAAGATAGCAAAGCTCCGAATTATACCAATACAAGGATTCAAGTAATATGAATACCTCAGCCTTGCCTTTTTATCTGACTTTGTATAAGTTTTAATGTTTTTCCTGTGTTGATCCAATATAATGAGAAAAAGCCTTCAAATGGAAAACAAATTTTTAAACCCCAAAAATCCTGAGTGTATCTACAGCGTGCCCAATGTGATCACCTTGATAAGGCTTATCGGCTCTCTGTCCTTTTTTATTCTTGCCCTTATGAAGGGGAATGAAACTTACAATTTTATAGGATTGGGCATTCACTGGTTTGGCGATATGCTCGACGGATTTGTTGCCCGGACCTTCAAACAAGAGACTGTCTTTGGAGCAGAGATCGACATCATTGCGGACAGGGTGGAGATCCTGTTTTTCTTTCTCAACTTTCTCCATTTCCACCCGGGCCTTTATCTGCCGGTCACCATATATATTCTGGATTTTGCCTTCTTTGATTTTTACCTCAGTTATCAATTTATCAAATACGACATTATTTCCCCCAACTATTTTTATAAAGTGGACAAAACGATCTACAAAATGAATTACAGCCCGCCCGGCAAATTCTGCAATTCTACAATCGTGCCCCTGCTGCTGATCTTCCTTCCCCAGTTCTGGATCCTCGTTGCACTGTTTGCTGTGGGATTGAATGCGGTAAAGATATATTCCATTGGTCTTTTGCATAAAAAACGCTTAATTGATAGAAAATAAATTCAGGTGTCGACAAATTTCTTGAAAAGTGCAGAATAGGAGAAGGATTTCATGAGTTCAACCCAACGCACACTCTCACTCGCCGTACAGGGCATATCCAACTTTTTCACAAAAGGGCCTTTTTGTGTTTCATTTGAAGTGACCTACTGCTGTAATGCAAATTGCAAACATTGTCATCTAGGAGGCACTGTCGATAATGAAGTAAGGGCCGGCGCAGACCGTTACGCCAAGATCTGCCGCAAGATCAAACCGGTCATAGCACAGGTCTCCGGAGGAGAACCTCTGCTGCGGAAGGATATTGAAGAGATTATTGAAAAGCTCAGGATGCCCAATAAAGGTCCTTATATTATCTTGACCACAAACGCCACCCTTTTGAACAAGGATAAATATCTCCGCCTCCGCAGGGCCGGCGTGGATGAATTCTCCATCTCGCTGGATTATCCGGACGAGCGCCATGACAACTTTCGGCGTGTCCCCGGTCTTTTTCAAAAAATCGCAGATCTACTCCAAGGGATTCAGAAAATTAAAGATAAGGGAATCACCCTGAGCTGTGTCGTTCAGAAACAAAATTTCAGGGAATTGATCAAATTGGCTGAATTCGCCCGTAAATGGAATGTGCATATGAATTTCAGTGCCTACACATGGCTGAGGACCGATAATAAAGATGAATTCATGCTTACCAAAGAAGATATCCCTACGTTTAAGGAAATAATCAACCAGCTGAAATTGCACAAACGAAAATTCAAAACAGTGAACACATCGAATTTTGTTTTTGATAAAATGATCGAGTTTTTCGAAACACAGTCCATCGGCAACTGCAAAGCCGGAGAAAGATTTATCGTTGTCAATCCGGACGGCACATTTTCACCCTGCGGTCTGATCATTAAAAAATACAATTCAAAGAAAGAAATGCAAAAGGATTTTCTTAATAACAATGATTGTACCTACTGTTATACAAGCATTCGTGGTAATTCGGAAAAACCCGCTAAATACCTGATCAAGGATAGTTTAAGATCTATCCTGGATTATTCACAGGCTATATGATACTTATGCGGTTAATCACCGCCTGAAATTTTAAATGGAAACTCCGAATAGTAAAACCCCGCCCAAACTCAAGGCTTTTATCTTTATCCTGGAAATCATTCTGATCTTAATTCTACTTGTGTTCTGGTTCATTTCGGATTCTCTCCACACGAGCAAGAATCTCTGGGTTCTCTTTCTGTACTGCTTTCCAGCAGAGTTTTTGATTGCTATCGTTCCCCACGAACCGGTCATCCTCTTTTTCGGGAAATTTTATGCACCTTTGACAGTAGCTCTCATCTCAGTCGCCGGAACACTCCTGGCGGAAGCACTGAACTATTCTGTTTTTAAATACCTTACAGATACCACTCTTTATAAAAAATTGAGCCGGAAAAAAATGGTTTCCAAGCTGATCGATCTTTTCAACAGAATGCCATTTATTGCTCTACTTGTCGCAGGGTTCACACCCATCCCCTTTTACCCCTTCCGATTTCTTGTTGTAATGGCCCATTATCCCATCTGGAAATACCTGCTTGCCGTATTCTTGTCGCGCACACCCCGATTCTTTCTTCTCTCGCTCGCTGGACAGGTCATCAAGATCCCAAATTCCATGCTGGTAGTCATATTTGTGATCCTTATTGCAGCCGCCAATATCCCGCTTCTAAGAAGTCTGATCAAAAAAAAATAAAAAAAATGCCCCTTGAAGCCTGGACCCCTTGATTCCTCGAGCCCTGTTTTTCAACGTATCGCAAATTTTTATGAACAATACAGGGAAGCCCTTATTGAAAATGAAAGGTGTTAAATATATAATCTAAAAATGGCACAGGAAAGGATCTTTCCCAAAAACACATGCTGCATCATTAATCCCAATGCCGCCAATAAAAAATGGAAGCGGAGACGGTTTTACAGGAAATATTTTAAACGGATCTTTCCGGTCCGTACCATCGACAATTCAGAAGACAAGAACCAGACCATTCATACCGCTGCAAAACTCTGTGCTGACTATGATATCATCGTTGTAGCAGGCGGGGACGGGACCGTAGCTGATGTTATCCAGGGCATCAAAAACAGTGGCCATGAGAAAAAAATGACCCTAGGAATCATCCCCATGGGAAGCGGTAACGCATTTTGCAAATCATTCGGAATCTCCAAAAACCTGAAAAGAAGCGTCCGCCTAATCGCCAGAGGAAAAAGCCGTGAGATCGATCTTGTCGATTTTGAGGGGAAAGCGGCCGCATTCGGCAGTATAGGGGCAACCGCCCAGATCGTAATGGAAAAATTGAGGAGGAAGATCCCGGGCTTTTTCGGTCATCTTCTCGCCTCAGTCAATGTCTTAAAACTGTCCCGAAGAGAGATGGACATCGAACTCTTTGACGGGGTAGATAGATCAGGAGAACATTTCGAGTACAAAAGATTCACCTTAAAAGTTTTTGACTGTGTGATCGGCAAAACCAAACATTTCGGTTACGGTTGGAGGGTTGCTCCTGACGCCAAGATCGATGACGGTTACATTGACATCACCCTTTTCCAAAATACCGGGTTCACATATCTGTTACTCTTTCCCGCCATCTATATCGGCCTCTATCAGAAAACCCAGAAACATTTTAAAGCGAAAAAAGTCATTATCCGGGGAGACAAACTTCCTCTTCAATATCACGGAGAGCTTCTCGGGATCAAGGACAAGATCGAAATGAAAATTATCCCAAAGGCTTTGAGGGTTATATCTCCAGACAAAATGCCCTGGTAATACCTGGGTTATTCATATGAGGCCCAGCCTACCCTTTCAGCTCGTGAATAATCCTGGCCGCTTCTCATATCACGGAAAAAGAAATGCTTGCTTCCTGATAGATTTTTTTGACAAAAGCGGCAGAATGTCTACAATGGATAATTTGCCACCAATAAGAGGAGACGAATTGTGAGTAAAGAGATCAAGATAACCCTTCCCGGCAACAGACGAGTGGATGCCGACTATAAGGGATTTCACATCCCGACAGACCAGCCCCTGTACGACGGCGGAAACAACTCCTTTCCAGCCCCCTTTGACCTGTTTATGGTCTCCATCGCGACTTGCTGCGGATATTATGCCATGGCCTTCTGTCAAAGCCGGAATATCCCCACGGGGGATATCACTTTAACTCAGAAAAGCGAGTATGATCCGGAAATAAAAAGGATCGGGAAAATCAAGATCGAGGTCCAGCTTCCGCCGGACTTTCCTGAAAAATATAAAAGAGCGATCATCCGGGCTATTGAAAGCTGCTCGGTAAAAAAGCTCATTCAGAACGCACCTGTTTTTGAGACCACAACAGTCACAAAAAAATCAAACAGTTAATCTTGTCAACTGTCTTGGAATGGGCCTATTCCTTTGGAAAAGATCGCCAGGAGAAGGTCTCTGTCCTTTTCCGTGATCGCCAGGCGGCCGAACAGGTCAAAAATCATATCTGTCACATGTTCTTTATTTGTATTGTGGATGAATTGTCTCTGCTCCAGTTTGTCCAGGATCATACAAATGCTTTCTTCCTGTTCTTTAAAAGGCAGCGGCCTGTCCTGCTCGAAACGGTCTTTCCGGGCCGGAATTTCCTGATAGATCGTAAAGAGCGTGATCAGGACAGCCGAAGCCAGGTTATAAGAAGGCTGGTTAAAATATTGTGGAATGTGAAACCGAAAATTAGAGTACCGCAGTTCATCCGATGTAAGCCCGGTGCGCTCGTTGCCGAACAGAAGTCCGATTCGAGTCTTCGGAGAAAAATTTAATATTTTGTCTACAGCTTCATCCAAAGGGACAGAGGAAAAATTCTTCCTTTTCTTGGCGGTTGCGGCAAAAATGACATCCAGGTCCCCTATGGCCTGTGACAGGTCAGAATAAAGATTTACACTGTCCAGAATATCGCCGGCATGGACGGCTGTAATATAAGATTTTTCCCGAAGATGATCGACTCCTACCAGACTGAGCCTTGAAAAGCCCGTGTTCTTCATACACCGGGCCGAAAGACCGATATTCTCATGATTTTGCGGTCTTACCAGGATTATTGAAATAGAACTCTGATTTATGTTCACTTTTTCTCCTTGTTGTTTGTATAATGCTATCGATTTCAAAATTATTATTAGTGAATTCATTAATATAGATTATAATTACCAATAATATCAATTTCATGATACTAATAAAGTCAAAAAGAGAGGAAATGCAATGGAAAAAATAATCATCCTATTAACAATTTTATTAATTCTTATGTCATGCACAACTAGTCCCGAAAAAACATTTCAGGTCCAACAGGTGTCTTTTACAGATGTTAAGATCGAGGACGAATTCTGGGCTCCGCGAATGGAAACCAACCGAAGGGTGACCATTCCCTATGATTTTAAAAAATGCGAAGAAACCGGGCGGATTAATAACTTTGCCAAAGCCGGTGGATTAATTGAGGGCAAGTTCGAAGGCATTCGTTACAATGATTCGGATGTTTATAAAATAATCGAAGGTGCTTCTTATTCACTAAATCTGCATCCAGATCCAGAGCTTGAAAAATATCTGGACGATCTCATTTACAAGATCGCTGCTGCACAGGAAGATGATGGTTATTTATACACCACACGTACGATCGATCCAGAGCATCCTGCCCGTGCTGCCGGAGATACGCGCTGGTCATATCTCATCCACAGCCACGAACTCTATAATGTGGGTCATATGTACGAAGCAGCGGTTGCATTCTACCAGGCAACAGGGAAACGCTCACTGCTTGACGTAGCGATCAAGAGCGCCGATTTTATCGACAGCGTTTTTGGACCAGGCAAAAGGCACGATCCCTCAGGTCATCAAGAAATCGAAATAGGTCTTGCTAAACTCTACAAGGTGACTGGAAATGAAAAATACCTGAAACTGGCAAAGTTTTTCCTTGACCAGCGTGGACGCTACATTAAACGCGAACCTTACTATGCCTATGGCAATGCTGAATACACGCAGGATCATAAACCTGTGGTCGATCAGGATGAGGCAGTCGGTCATGCGGTTCGTGCAGGTTACATGTATTCTGGCATGGCAGACGTGGCTGCTTTAACAGGTAATATCGAATATATCAAAGCTATCGATAGAATCTGGGAAAACGTGGTTTTTAAAAAATTATATATCACAGGCGGAATTGGAGCAAGACAGAAAGGGGAAGCCTTTGGAGACAACTACGAGCTACCTAATCGAACAGCCTATAATGAGACCTGCGCCGCAATTGCGAATATGATGTGGAATCATCGATTATTTCTTCTCCATGGCGACGCCAAATACATTGATGTACTGGAACGAACGCTTTACAACGGATTTCTTTCAGGTGTCGGTATGAACGGCGAAGAATTCTTCTATCCTAATCCGCTTGAATCAACAGGCAATCACAAACGGAGTCCCTGGTTCGACTGTGCCTGCTGTCCTGTTAATATTGTCCGCTTTTTGCCTTCACTCCCCGGCTATGTTTATGGCTTTCAAGACGATATCGTTTATGTAAACCTATTCATACAGGGGACTTCCACAATCAAAACAAAAAACAATACCGTAAAGCTCCGGCAGGATACCCAGTATCCCTGGGATGGAAATATCAAAATCACAGTTGATCCGGATCTATCAAAAGAATTTGCTATTAATGTACGCATTCCGGGTTGGTCACAGGACAAGCCTGTTCCCAGCGATTTATATCGATATATAAATACCAGCCAGGAAAAGGCGGCTCTTAAGATAAATGGCGAAAAGATCGACATCGATCTAAACAAAGGTTTCGCTAGTATCCGCCGAAAATGGAAAAATGGAGATGTGATAGAACTTAATCTGCCCATGCCGATCAGGAAAGTAGTTAGCCATGAAAAAGTCAAAGATAATCAGGGAAAAATCGCTCTGGAGCGTGGTCCCATTGTTTATTGTGCTGAATGGCCTGATAACGGGGGGTATGCTCTCAATTTACTAGTACCTGATAAAATGGAATTTCAAGCAATATACAAGTCCGATCTATTAAATGGTGTAACAATCCTCACTGGCAAGGCATTTGGCTTATATAAAAATAAAGATGATGGTTCAACTGAGAAAAGAGAACAAGATTTCGCAGCAATTCCATATTATGCCTGGGCACATCGCGGTCAGGGAGAAATGACTGTATGGCTGCTTTATGATGAACTGTAGATATTAACAATTCAGAGACTGCTTTATTCACAAGTCGAGGCGAGGCCAAGGAAAAACAGCCTATTGAAGTCTATTGAGGTCCATAGAAGTCTATCGAAGTCGTTGAATTCAAGAATATTTTGTTGAGTTTATTGGGTTCGTTGTGTTTGGCTTGCAAACTCGCCAGCGAGAAACGCAAGAAGAGCTCAAAGAACTGGATTCCCGTTTGCACGGGAATGACGTAAATTAAAGGACTTTGGGCTAAGCTGCTTTGGGCTTTGGGCCTCTTTTGCATTGGCCGTTGGCCTTTGGCCTCTTATTCTTTCACTTAATTTAATAATGGCAAAATCCTTTATTAAAAGCTATGACCATCCAAAATAAATATGTTTATCGGCCATTTTTTATGATTAACCCAGGTTAATAGGGCCCGGTGGAGCCAAAACCACCATCCCCGCGTATTGTATCACCCAGATCCCCGGTCTCTTCGATCTCAACGGATAAAACCGGCTGAATCAGCATCTGGGCGATCTTTTTCCCCTTATTGATGATAAAGGGCTCCTCCCCGAGGTTGATCATCACAACCTTGATCTCTCCCCGGTATCCGGAATCTATCACACCGGCCAGCCTGTGAACCCCCTTGAGAGAGATCCCGCTTTTGTCCCAGACCAGACCGACATGCCCCCCGGGAACAGCGACCTGGATACCTGTAGGCACAGGTATGGCCTTCCCTTTTTCAAGAACAATCTCCTCCACGGAAAAAAGATCCATTCCCGCATCCCCCTGAAGGCCATAAAC
>CBDVEQ010000096.1:0-10330 GCA_965373045.1 uncultured bacterium
TATAGACGTATAATCTTTCAAAAAGGTTTCCTTTAATTTGAAAAACTACTGACAGGCGAGAAAAGAGTGAGGTTCAGGTTAGCAGACTGTTACTAGTAGCCCTTCCTTACTGATTCCATAATCAAAAAAGCGGGCCAAGCGATTAGGAGGTTTATTCTCTAACAATTTGCGGGCAGAAGCGGCAAGTTCAGGTGATTTACATATGATGAGCAAGAATCCCCCTCCCCCAGCACCCAGGAGTTTCGCCCCGTACATATAGGGCCTTAATCTTTTTAAAATATTTTCTATGACAGGAGTGGTAGAACCCGGGTCGATCTCTTTATTTAATCTCCAGGCAAAATCTATAAGCTCCCCGAATCTCTTTGTGTCTTTGCTTGTCATTGCATCTACGATAAGGGGGGGGAGATTGTGAATTTTTTGCAGAGTCGCCATCGACTCCCGGTCACGGTCCAGATAATTTCCTACCAC
Source organism: uncultured bacterium (assembly GCA_965373045.1). GTDB lineage: Bacteria > Acidobacteriota > Aminicenantia > Aminicenantales > Aminicenantaceae > DAOVDI01. Next base: position 469 of record CBDVEQ010000096.1, read on the forward strand.
ATGCTGGAGGATGTTTTTTGCCAGCCGGCGTATTCCGGTATAGTAAAGCAGGATCTGCTCTCCCTCCGGGTCGAGCACATCAGAAGGAAGATAATGAATTCTGGGGTCAGGGATCATGCCTGGATCTGTGTTTATGATCTTTACTCCTTCTACACTACCTCCGATCTGATCCTGCCATCCGCCTCCTGTAGTCAATTCCTGTTCCAACTGTAAAACCCGGTGGAAGAGCTCACGCTGGCTCAGATTCTGGCCTATCATCCTGGCAATAACTGAAATCAGCACTGCTCCCATAATACTGGAGGTCCCCAGACCGCTTCCACTGGGAATAGCAGCCAGAGTTGTAATTTCTATGCCCCCGCCGAATAGTTCAAGCATACTTCTAAGGGACCGGGTTTTTTCAGGCCAGTCGGCTTTATCCGGAGCAAATCCGGACAAGGCTATAGCGGCCTTTGCCAGACCAAATTTACTGGTGGCTTTTTTATAATCCAATAACTCGTCAAGTTTACTGATAACCAGAGATACACCGTGGTCGATAGAAGCGATATGAATCTCGAGTTTCTTTATTTTACGAGCATATACATGTATAGGGGGCTGTCCATTTAAATTAACGGCTGCATTTATTACACATCCTCCCTTTTCCAGAGCATAGGGAGGAGTATCAGTCCAACCGCCGCCTAGGTCAAGCCTTGCTGGTGCCCTTCCCCAGATGATCTCATCGCTCCGCACAGCATTTTTGGGATACAGGTTGATTCTTTTCTTACTCAATACAATAGTACGGCTGAGATTCTCAAAGGCGGCAGCTTTCAGGGTTTTCCCCCAATCTTCAATTCTCTGATTTTTATCGGGCTTAATCCTTAGTGATACCAACCAGTCTTTTTCTGCTTTCTCCAACAAAGAACTCAATTCAGGAGAAGATTTATCCCAGGCGCTTCTTTTTTCTTTCCTGCTCATAAGGATCGCGGAACCAAGAGTGTGAATGATCCGCGAAAACTCAAGTCGCTCCATCCCAGTTGCAGTTTCATCACCCCACTGGTATCGCGCTTCTTTCATAATATCCCTTACCCAACGGGCACGTTCTGGGCGCGGCAGACAAGTAAAGATCAAAGCCATCTCTGCAGCGGAAAAATCACTATCCAGTCGGAATATCCAGCGCAAAGAATGCTGTATTGCCCAGGCACGGAAAAGTATTCTTCTGGAGTAAAAAGCATCCTGATCAACTAGCTGGGCGATCTCAGCAGCACTATATCTATCAGCAGCTTTCCATGCATTTTTCTGCTCCTGGGAGGCTTTCTCAGGTTTAAAGATCCACAGCCATCTATGATAATCCGTAGGCCTTTTTGTCGCCGGAATTATACGGGCATTCCACAGGTTTTTATCTTTGTCCGCTAATTTCGGGGGCCAGATATCATTTTCTTCCGTATCCATGGCCTCTAGCCAATCATTTGCCAGCTGATCACAAATAACAGCTCCGGATGAAATCGGAATTTTAAATCTATCATCTATGCCGCAAACCTGAACAAACCATATTTTCTTTCCTTCCTGGTCTTTCCCTTTGATAACATTCAGACAGAATTTTGATGGTAAGTTCAATGGCTTTTCAATATCCACCCCGACAATCACATTCTCACCACCGAGAGTTAGAAGTGCACCGATATAACAGCCTTCAATCCAGGCGTTTTTTGCAATAATATGCCCCTCTATAGAAATGTCATTATTAATCCTTAGGCCTTTATCCGTGATCAAGGTCCCCCGATCTTTTCTCAATAAGTCTGCTCCGCTTTTTATAAGTTGACGCATTGTTCCAAAATGCAAAAATCCGCATTGCGGTACATTTTTGACAAAAAAATTAACCTTTGACAGGGATTTATAAATAGATTTAAGAGATGATTCGGATAAATCTGAACCGCTGTTGCGAACAGAATTAATATAATGTGAATACTCAACTTTTTCTCCCATAGCGCAGCAGATTTCCCGATACAGGTCGAGGCCTTTGAACATAATTTCTTTATATAAAGGTCCAGATAATTTTAGTCCTTCTTTAGAATCAGTTTTAATGCTGCCCAAATTAAGAAGTCTGAATGCTGAGGCAGCATCGAAATTCAGTATCCCAATATCAAGCATGGACTGGCCGTATCGGTTTAATGCCCCTTTGGATTTTTGTTCATGAAATGAAGGTTTCTGTAAAAACAAATGTACTTTCCCATCTGGGCCTGAGCAATAAACACCATGATCACTAGCCAGCTCAGGCGAAGCTTGGCAGCCTAATCCAGTGATTCCCTGTTCAAAAAACTGGATATCATCCGGGTCAAAATCCAAAAAAACATCTCCTGTTGTAACAACCACCTGTCCCTGCCCGTACGAAGTTGCCGGGAGTCTGAGGTAGATAGGTAACTGCCGGTCAAATAGAGTTTGGCCCAGAATACTGCCTGACTCTCCCGGTACCGGGATGAAGACTTTACCGCAGGGGCCATATGCAGGCAAGCGGCGTGAATCTCCGCCTGCATGGATAATAAGGATCCGCAGTTTTTGGAGGATTTTCTCCCAGGTATCAAGTTGTTTTATATCACCTGGTTTTTTCCTTAGTTCCCGGTTGAGCACATTAAGGAGACTATAAATGGTGCTGCCGCCACTGCCGATCCGTTTTCCCCCCGGATCGGATAGAACCAGCAGCTGCTTGACTCCGGGAATAAATCCCAATTTGCGTCTCAGGTATAGTTGTGACTCATAGGCAGATGCCTGTTTTTCATTTGATGCTGTGATTATAAGATAATCCCAGTGTTCTGCAATCGTCTGCATCTTCTACTTATTGGCTTCCACTTGAGCTTTTACCCAAGGGTAGGTTTTTGCGATCCCAGCACGGAGAGAATAGCTGGATTTCCAGCCGATGGATTTTATAAGATCATTTCGAAAATTTCTGGCTTTTACTCCCACCGGGCCTTCTATCTGTTTAATATTTATCTTTTTTCCGGCAACTTCAGCTATCGTCTGAACCAACTCTATAACAGAGACATATTGAGGCCGGCCGATATTGACGCCGTTTTCTAGGTCAGATTTCATAAGAAGGATTATGCCGTCAAGCAAATCATCAATATAGGTGTATGCCCGCATAGCGCTGCCATCTCCCCAGATCTCTATGGTACCGCCGTCCTCAGCTTCTGCGATCTTACGCGAAAGAGCTGCTGGTGCTTTTTCTCTGCCGCCGCGCCAGGTGCCTTCAGGGCCGTAGGTGTTTTGAAAACGGGCGAGCCTTATCTTCATGCCATACATGCGGCCGTACGCCATTGCCATTCGTTCAGCATATAGTTTCTCCCAGCCGTATTCATTATCAGGCTGGGCCGGATATGCTTCTTCTTCCGAAAGTTCCGGCTCATCCGGATACATGTCCCGGTATACACAGGCAGAGGAGGAGAAAAAGTATTTTTTTACTCCAGCCTTTGCACTGGTATGGATCATATGGATATTTATAAGAGCACTGTTACGCATAATCTCACATTCAGCAGAATGGATAAAGCCCATCCCCCCCATGTCAGCCGCCAGTTGATATACTTCATCAAATCCTGTTCCATCTGAAGTCGAAACAGCTTTTTCACAGTTTTCCAGTTCACGTAAATCAAGCAGCAGGAAATCGTCCGCAGCAGTTTCTGAAAACTCAGTTTTTTTTTGGTCTACTCCCCGCACCCAGTATCCGTCATTCTTTAATCTTTTGACCAGATGACTCCCTATAAATCCGCCTGCCCCACAAACCAACGCTTTTTTCATGTGCTTCTCCTTCCCATTTAACCTGCTTTATTCATAAAAACTGCCGATAGCCTAACATAACTTTTTATATATCATCCAGTTAGGCTTTATGCAAACGTAATATCGGTTTGAGAAAGAGTATGGATACTTGCGTCCCATATGACCGGTTTCCCCAATTTGACTTTAGAAATATTAATGTAGTAATATGCTAAAAATATAATGAATGGATTCTGCCTTTGATTTTTGTTCTCTAGTTAAATAACTTTCATCTTTGATGCTTCATCAACAGATGTTTTTTTGCGAATTGAATTTATGGCAAACCAGAAAAATATTAAAATAGAAAGCTTAGGCATCTATTTGCCTGAAACCGTTCTGACGACAAGCGAATTGCTCAGTCAATATAAACATTCTCCCTCATTGGATTTTGAAAAAATAACGGGTATTCGTGAGCGGAGAATAGCAGTTGGCGAGTATGCAGTGGACCTTGCGGTAAAATCCGCCGAGAATGCTCTGAAGATGTCGCGTTATTCAGCTGAAGATCTGGATATGATAATCTGCACCAGTATATCAAAATACAATCGTAAGGATGAAGTTGATTTTGAACCCCCCAACAGTATGATAATCCGCAAGAGAATTGGGGCCTTAAATACAATTAACTTTGATATTAACAATGCCTGTGCCGGAATGTTAAACGGAATTTATGTAATGGAAAGTTTTATAAAATCCGGTGCCATTAAATGTGGCATGGTGGTCAGTGGTGAACTTAATATGCCTCTTGTTGATACCTCTAAACAAGAGGTCAGACATAGTTTTGACAGACAACTTGCAGCACTGACTTTAGGTGATTGCGGTGCCGCCATAATCCTGGATAAATCTGATAGTGATAAATATGGATTACATCAATTGGATTTAATCACCGGAGCCAAACATAATCATTATTGTTATTCCAAACCTTCCAAACGAGGGCCCGGAGGGGTGCTCATAACAAAAGCTCGCAGCATGCATAGAAAGGGAGCAGAACATTTTCCTTTTTATCTGAAGAAGACTGTTGAAAAAAGCGGCTGGACGATGAATGATATTGATTACGGTATCCCACACCAGATATCCGTTGGAGTGATAAAAAAAAACATAAAAGTTGCCAATAGGTTTTTAGGGGAGAAAATTCCTTTCCGGCTTCTCTATAATGTTGAAAGAGTCGGAAATACGACTACGACGAGTTATTTCATTATCCTTCATGAATTCCTCCTTAATAATACCATCCGGAAGGATCACAACTTACTCTTTGTCGGCGGTGGTTCCGGAATTGTGATAGCCCATGCGACTTATACAATGGACGATCTCCCAGAACGATATATCAGCAAATTTGGATCTGCTTAGCCGATGAAGAAAATTCGAATTGAAAGTATTGGGGTGAGTTACCCCCGAAAAAATTTTTGGGGAATAGGATCTCTTTCCCATGCAGTCCGTGCAGGATCGCGTTGTTTAAAAAATTCCAATTATCATCCTATGGATGTACAGGTACTTATCAACTCCGGCATATACCGCGATGGACACTATGCAGAACCTGCTTTTTCCACCTTCATACAAAAAAAACTGGGAATAAATACCGAATTTCAGGGAAGACGTACATTATCCTTTGATTTGCAGAATGGCGGATGCGGCATGCTAAATGGAATTCATGTTTTGATCAATTTAATTTTATCCGGCAGGATTCATTCCGGGATGGTGATTTCCAGTGAGGCCAATGCAGATAAAAATCCTGACCCTAATTATTTATATAAAAACAGTGGTGCTGCAGTTATGCTGGATCTATCACCAAATTCTCAAATCGGATTTGGAAACTTTGTATTTAAATCCTTTGAAAAATATATGCACCTGTATAGTTCATATGTGAGCCTGACACAGAAATATGGCCGTCTTTTAATAAAGAAAAAGAAGGAGCTCGAGGATGCGTATCTGGCATGTGTTCAATCTGTGATCAAAGAATTACTGGACACAGAAAACCTGTCAGCAGACGACATTAGTTTCGTCATTCCTTCGCAGATCAGTGAATACTTTTTAAATAAACTCCCTGAAAATATATATTTTAGTGCTGAAAAGATAATAAACCTTACTCACAAATATGCCGATACGCTTACGACTTCAGTATTCCTGTCTTTAAAGCACCTTTTAGATAATAAAGTGATCAAACCCGGACAGAAGATCATCTTGCTGACTATGGGAGCAGGAATAACCGTTGGCGCATCAATTTATTATTTTTAACAAGCCATCTTTATTATTGAACCCCCTGAAAAAACTTGACAAACAGATTCCTACTTGGCAATCTTCCCTAATATGAAAACCATAAAAATAATGATACGAGATGTATTTCCCCAGGCTAAATCAAGTATCGGTCTATTTTTATTTGGCTTGCTGTTGTTGCCTTTGGTGTCATTCGGTTCTATCCGTTTCACTAATGTCACCAACCAGTTTTTAGTGAAAGGATACAGCTATTTTGGAGGACACGGGGCATGCTGGATCGACGTTAATAATGACAAGCGACTGGACATTTATGTAAAAAATGTCGGAGCAACAGGCGTTTTGGCTGTAAGAAATATCTTATTTATCAACTACGGCGATTATTTTTTTGATGAAGCAGACCTACGAGGAGTTTCAGATGGTTATGCCATAGGTACTCATGGAGCGGTATTCGCCGATCTTGATAAAGATAAAGATTTCGACCTTTTTTCTACGACAACATATGATGGAATAAGTCCTGCTCACAATCATATCTATCGAAATGATGGAGCAGGCTTCTTTCAAGATGCGACAATTGGCATCATCCCAAAACAAGAGATCGATACAGCATCCCGAGGAGTAGCCGCGGGTGATTTCGATGGAGATGGGGATGTAGATTTTTTCTTTACAAATCCTTTGCCAGATCCACTCTATTTTAATCCCAGACCTTCTCCTGCTCAAAAATTGAAAAACTTTTATAGAAACGAAGGAAATGGAATTTTCACCCCTATGTATTGTGGTATTGACTGGACAGGATTTGTTCAAGGAGTGTCTTCCGTGGATATAGACGGGGATGGAGATCTCGATATCGCTGAGGCAAAATGGGGAGCTCCATCTACCATTTATCTGAATGACGGAAATGGTAATTTCACTGATGCCGGCAATAATATTGGATTACCCCAAAACCACAATGTTCATGACAACGGAATGATATTTGCTGATGTCGACAATGACAAGGATATGGATTTGGCCATTGTCGGAAAAGAGATATTGACTTTATATGAAAACAGATCCGGCTTCTTTTATAAGTACCAAACGATAAATCCATACAAATCGTTTGAGGAGTTTCATGTTTGTTTTGGGGATTTTGATCATGATGGGGATTTAGACCTTTATCTTTCTGGAGAAAATGTGTATGAAAATGATGGGTACGGCATTTTCACCATGATCTTGAGCAACACTTCAGGCTTATCCTCCTCTCTGAATACTGCAGACCCGCGTGGAAGTGCTCTAGGAGACTTTGATAATGATGGAGATTTGGATATCTATGTTACTGACAAAAGAGGATATAATTTACTCTTAAGAAATGAAGTCAATAATTCCGATTGGATACAAGTCGAGATATTGACAGACCATACAGCTGGAGTCGGTGGCATAGGCATCAAGCTGGATTTATATTCAGCCGGACATCTTGACCAGCCAATATTTTTAAAAGGTCATCGTGAAATCCAAGGGGAATATGGTTACCTTGGACAAGACACGCCTTTGGTTCATTTTGGGGCACAAGCTTCTGCAAAATATGATTTGAAAGTTACCTTCCTTGATGGAAGTGAGGAAATCGTCATGGATATCAGTCCAGGGAAAATAATTCAAGTATCAAAGAACCCTCCCTCTCCACCCATCCCCGACCCGCCGGGCAATCAAAACGGGAGGCATACCCAAAACCCTCATAGAATAAAGAAATGACTTTTACTGTGAATAAAAGGAAAACCCTTTTTATCATCATTTTTCTATCTCTCATTGTAATTTTATGCCTCGTCTTAAGGCTCATTAAGTTAGGAAATTTATCGTTGTGGATGGATGAAGGATTCTATCATTTAGCCGCAAATGAAATCTTACATCACGGTTACCCTCTTTACCCCTCCGGTCACATCCTTTTTAAAGGAATTCTTTATTCCTATATTTTAAGCCTTTTTTCACTATTCCTCGGAATAAATGAATTTTCCTTGAGATTCGTAAGTGTTCTTGCCAGTATTATCACTCTCCCGATTCTGTATCTCATCGCAAAGAAATTCTTCAATGAACTAGTCGCGTTTTCTTCAGTTATCATCTTGGCTTTTTCCATCTGGGAAACAGAATATTCTCGCGTAGCCGGGTATTATCCTCTCCTTCAGTTATTTTATCTTTTAAGTCTCTACCTCTTTTATATTGGATTCTTTGAAGGAAAGAAAAAATATAAATATTGGGCAACTGTTTTTCTTATCATTGCTCCCCTCATTCATCAAATAGGTTTCGTCCTTATTTTTGTCTACCTGTATTTTATTCTGATAGAGGGAATAAAAAAATTTTTCAAAAAAGATTGCCTGGTAAGTCTTGCGATTGTGAGTTTATTTTATTTGCTCCTGGAACTCCATGAGATTTTTTTCTGGAAAGTCGGCTATGTCTATACTCCAAAAAACGATAAGTTAACCAGCATAATGACAGAATATTTTACAAATTTTAATCTTCTGTATTTTCGAGAAATCAAAATTGCCTTCCCTCAGATGAGTCTAATTGTCTTCAGCAGCTTTTTTATCCTGTTAGGATTATTTCTGACCACAAAAAAAATAGCAATGAATAATCAAATCAAAAAATGGTTCTATCTTTTCCTCTGTTTGGCCATTCCTTTAGTCTTTACAGGATTCATAAAATCTCATCTCCAGCCAAGATATGTTTATTTCTTAATGCCTGTTTTCATCCTTTTATACTGTTACGGTCTGTATAAATTCGTTGAAATTATCATTCAGCTTGGATTCACTCTTTTCAGATTTTTATTCAAAAAGGATCCAATCCGGATGAAATCCTTCTTAATCCTGCCTATTTTTATCCTAGTTATTGTTTTTACCGTCGACGGCATAAGCTTCCCGCAGATCAATCAAATAATAAACCGAGAATACAAGGATAGGATTCAAACGAGCCTTGTCACAAGAACAGGAAGATTTGAACATCCTGACCATAAAAGCGCCGGAGAATTTGTGAATAGAACAATCAATGAGGACGATATAGTGATCGCCATACACATGGTTTTTCAACACATTTACGCAGGAAAAGTCGATTACTGGCTTTGGACTGGAGGCCCTGGAACATGGGATGGTTGGGAAAAAACCGAAGAAGGGTGGAAAGATGTGTACATTGGGTCTAAATGGATAAACAATTTGGCTGATCTGGAAAAAGTTATTCACCAACATAAAGACAATCGAATATGGCTAATTACCTCTCCTTCTATAAAAAGAAGAGATCATATCAATCAAAAGGTTGCAGATTTTCTGGAGAATAATTTCCAACGTGTCGTTTTTATGGGCAGAGATGGATATTCCAATGTTTACCTATGGTCCAGCCTGCCCGGGGATCAAGAAATAATGAGCCCTGGATTAGAAGCCGAATGGTTCTTTCCTCCTCTAGGTTCAGTCGTTCACGACGACAAGGCATCTCAAAAAAGTGCCGTTTTCCTGGATGTCACTAAAAATAAAAGAGAAATAGCCAGTCTGTCTCCTGAAAAAACCTATGAGCCAGGAAAATATAAGCTCACTCTCAGATTAAAAACGGATATGAACTCAAACGCTGAAAAATTATTGAGGACAGCAATTTTTTTAAGAGATGAAAAAAGAAGATTATTTTCAAAATCCATTTCCGGAGTATCATTTGAGAATAATAACATCTATAAGAATTTCGAATATAAATTTGTCCTGAATAGAGAAAAAAAATTGGAAATCAAAATACTATTTTTCGATAAAGGCAACATATGGATTGATTATTTGAATATAGTTCGAATTGACGGAGGAGAGTCATAATAATTTGATAAAAATTGAAATTGTCATGTTTTTGCTTTTTTTAAGAAGGATATTGACCTGTGCCCCTCCAGCTCATG
>CBDVEQ010000097.1:0-10243 GCA_965373045.1 uncultured bacterium
CCCTTCCCGGGGGAAAGCGGAAAAGAAATAGCGATTTTAGCACATTCGAACTCCCTCCAGACCAGATCACAGGGTAATAACAATAGTGGAAAACATGCGCCAAGGTAGAAGGGTTTTTTTGTTTCTGGTATCTGCTTTCCTCGTTTCTCTATTCCTTGGTTTGGGATTTACGGCTGACCAGCCGGTACGGACAATAACACTCAAAATCGCGGCTGATGAGGAGTTCAGGGAACAAAGCACATGGATCATGCAGGTCAGGAGGATAGTCAAGGACGTATCAGGCCGGTTTGAAAGGAAATATGGCCTCCGGTTCGAGATTAAAAAACAGGAATTCTGGATATCGCATAATCATACAGATTCAATGTGCGATCTTCTCAATGACTTGAGGAAAAAAGTCTACCAGGGTGAGTGTGATATTGTAGTGGGTATCACCGGCCAACCGATACAGATGACTGATTTTTCGGGACTTGCAACCTATTTGAGGAGTTACATCCTCCTGAGACGGATGGGTTCAGATCTGGCTATGAAGGTCACTCTTGCTCATGAATTCTGCCATCTTTTCGGCGCGGTTGACCTGAATGAAAAAGGGTCTATCATGGACACAAAAAAGCTTGGGGATGTATTTGATCCTTTCACCTCAGAAATAATCAGGATCAATAAATTTCGAAATTTTATCCCTCACATCTTTCCCCTGGCAGAGAACAATTGGGATGCGGCTGTGTCTACTTATCAAAAAAGGAAATCTCTGAGTAAGAATGAGACCGATCTCAATATTGCATTAGCCACTCTTTTTCTGGAGAAAGAGGACTATGATGCTGTTATTGAGGAGTGTTTCGAAGTTCTTCAGATCAAGCCGGATCTCCCTGAAGTCCACAACCTTCTGGGGATCGCCTACCGGAGAAAAGGGGAAGTGGATAAAGCCCTGGAACAATACCGGACATTTATCCGTATGGAACCAAACCTTCCAGAGGTACATTACAACATGGGAATTGCTCTATCCAAGAAGGGGCAGATCCATGAATCCATAAAGGAGTACAAAAGGGCTATCGAATTGAATCCTTATTACGCCAAGGCCTATGCCAACCTGGCTTATGTTTATTTGAATGAGGAGAACCCGGATCAGGCCATCGAGCTGGCAAATAAAGCACTGAACATCTATCCCCACATGGCCAAAGCCCTCTCCACTTTGGGAGGTGCTCAGATCTTAAAGAAGAATTATAAAGAAGCAGAAAAATCGACCAGGAAAGCTCTTTCCTTGGATCCTGACCTATATGAACCTTACAACAACCTGGGAAGTATCTATGTCAGCCGAAATAAAATTGATGAAGCGATCACACAGTATCAAGAATCGCTGGCACGAAAACCGGATTTTCCCGAAGCTCTTTACAATCTCGGCCGGGCCTATCTATTAAAAGGAGATTTTAATCAGGCTGTCCTGTCCTTTGAGGAAGCTATACGGCTTCGCCCTGAATATTCCAAAGCCTATGCAAATCTGGGGAATGCCTATCTCAAGAAAGGCCATACAGACAAAGCTATTGATGCCTCAAGGAAAGCCATCAAGTTCAAACCGGATTATGCCATAGCCCATGTCAATCTGGGGAATGCATTTCTCAGAAAGGAGATGCTGGTTGAAGCGGAAATATCTGTCAAAAAAGCTATAAAGCTGGCGCCCGAGATGGCAGAGGCTTACAATGTGATGGGTTTTTTACTCGAAAAACAAGAACAGTTTGATGAGGCTAGAACGATGTACCTCAAATCGCTGCAGTTCAAACCGGAATATCTGAATGCCCACCTGAATCTGGCCAATCTCTATTTCAGAAAAACCCTACACGATAAGGCCGCCGATCACTATAAAAAAGTTCTTGAACTGGATCCTAAATGCGGCCCCGCTAATAACAACATGGCCGTGATCCTGTATTATAAGGGTGAATATTCTCTGGCTTGGGCCTATCTTATTAAAGCAGAGAAGTCAGGACTGCAAGTCCATCCTGGTTTTAAAAAAGAACTGTCCAAGAAAATCCGTCAGAAACAGATCTAGATCCTCAAGAACTATTCGTACTTTTCCAATAAGGGAAAAAACAAAAAAAATTTTTATTGACGAGAATGATGGGAAACTGATAAAAATAAAGAAGCAAAATAATAATGGGAAGGTATCATGAAAAAAACAAATTTGTTAAGAAAAATTATTGTCTTGTCTCTGTTTGTTTTCGGAATTCTTCTTATCTGGACGACTTCCTCTGCCGTCCAAATAAAAAAACCTCAGAACAGATCTATTTCTGTCCGTTATCAACCCATTCCAGAAGCAGTTTATTTTGATGAAAATTATGTTATAGACTTTGTCCTCGAGGCCGGTCTCAGTGAGGAAATCTATGAGATCGATTCCTTGACCGTGGAAGTTCTGGGAACATTCTTTAATTCACCCAAGTACACTATTGATTTCACCAATGAATTAAGAGCTTATCTACAGAACGGGAATCTGACGGAAACGCCGAGAAGAAGTTTTAAATTCAGTGTCAGGCTCAATATCATAGTCAACAACAGGGAGAACAATATCTTATTAAATCCAGGAATTGTTCTCAAAGCTAACTGGAGCCAGCTTCCCATCAATCTTGAATTCACAGCTCGGGCCTCGGGCCGTTTCAAAACCCTCCATATCGACGCCCAGTTCAATAAAAAAGAAACAATGGTCTTTGCCGTCAATCCCCGGGGCAGAGGGACAGCGCCAACGCCCGCGACACCGCCCGTGGGAGGAATTCCAGGCGTTGTCGAGCTTGACGCTTCGGGAAGACTGTTTCTGCCTCAATGCAATAATAAAACGATCGCCACTAACATTGCTCCTGGAGGGTTCAGGGCGATTATGACCGGGTCAGGCCCGGTGATCATCTATGAGTCCGGAGACATTATCTATTACGCAATGTACACCATCATCAGCCGTTTTAATGCCCCGGGTTTTGACTGCACTCGTGTTGCCCATGGGACGGTCGACAATGGACAGCTGATTAATGTCGACTTTCAACCTAAGGAATTCGGCGCAATTACTATGATCTCCGTCCGAAACCAGAGAAACACGAACTATTATGTTTTCAATATCAATCGATGGGGAAATACCAAGCAGGTCGGAACCTCTCTCACCACTAGACTGCCGCACTGGCTTGTGCAGTGGAGGTCCGTGATTTATCTTTATGAATTCGATGCAGTCAACGGCCGACTGATATGCTCCAGCAATTACAAAAGCTGGAAAGTAAACGTCGCTTCAGGGAACTTTGGTCTGATCGTTCCGACATCCACTGGAGGTGGACCTGTTGTTGTCTATGAAATGAATGGGACTGTTTACGCCAATATGCTCAAATGGGATACAGGGGGCAAGATCAAAACCTTAAACCTCAGGAACGGCACCCTCCTCGGGGTGAATTATACAAAACGTGGTTCCTACGGGACTAGAGGAACAGCCACCATCCGCAACAGCCCCCCTTCTACGCTGGTAGATTTCTGTATTGATATGTGGGGTGACAAAGGATGTAATCGAGTTCTTCAAACCAACTCTCTTCCCTCCGGGACACCCGAACCTCCTGATCCTCCGCCAGGCTTTCCGGGTGGAGGTGTCAACCCCGATCCTTCAGCGGGCCTGCCGGGTGGAGGTGTTAGTCCCGGAGGAAGCGGCTCTGCTGCTCCCGATACAGACGGTGACGGATTCTCAGACACATATGAGACGGATACCGGGACGGATCCCAATGACCCGAATTCCAAACCTGACATCGATATGTCCATTCTATTACTGATCGATAAATCCGGTAGTATGAATAACAACAACAAAATGGAAAATGCAAAAAAGGCGGCGATTCAAGCCCTGTCCAAGATCAGCAAGAAGACCGAGATCGGCGTTATGTCCTATTCAGGAGGGTGTGGTGAGACATTTCCCATTGTCGCTGATTTTTCCCAGAACACCGCATATCTTACCCAGCAGATCCAAACCATCCAGGCGGGGGGCGGAACACCCATGTCTCCGGCCATGCTTCAGGCAAACGCTTATCTTCAGAAACATGGACATGGCAAATCCGGATTGATCATCCTGCTCTGTGACGGACAGAACAACTGTCCGCCGAACGAGGTTGATGCGGCTAAACAGATATTCACCAGACAGATTCCCGTCAAAACCGCTTCTCTTCAGATCTCATTCCCGAACCAAAACAGGGCAATGCCTCCTCTACTCGCGGTGACAATGGCCGGGGCAACCCCAGGCTTGCAGGCTCAGACGCAGGGACAGACGGGCCAGGGCAGCGCGGACAGCATTCCGCAGGGAATAACAACTCCTCCTGATATCGTCCCTATCGAAATATTTCCATTGGCTCCGGGCATGGGAAGCGCTAACACCGTTCCCGCAGGCCAGCCGGAACCTACAAATCTTCAACCCTTCACAGAGGTTGCTCCTTACGGCAGCGTGGGCTTGGAGACGACTGTTCCTCCTCCACCCATCGCCAAATCCGGTGAAGGGCTGCCGGTTGCTATTTCCACCATTGGATTCGGCCTGCAGAATGATCCTCAAGCCCAAAAGGCCCTGGCGGCTGTCTCCCAAGCCGGAGGGGGCCAGTCCTATGATGCCCAGAATCTCAGCCAGCTGACTACAGCTTTTTCTCAAGCTATCACCCAGGCTCCTACTGGAGGAGGAGGGGTAATTTCCCGTCCTACAAGCGCTCTTCCTGATTGGGCTTGGCTTCTTATAATATTCTCTGCAGTGTTTCTTTTGATCATTGCTACCGCCGTGGTAGTGATCCGCAGAAAAAATGCCCCATCCGCTCCAACAGGGGTATCTCTGGCCAACCTTGACATATATTACAGTGACGGAACATCAACCCGAATACCCTTAAAGAGCTCTCAAATCACAATTGGACGTGAATCTACATGCGATGTGGTCCTCGCTGATTCGTCATCATCCGGGATGCATGCTGAGATCACTATCTCGGATAAGGGATATCTGCTTCGCGATCTGGGCAGCTCCAATGGGACATTTGTAAACGGAAAGCAGATATCGGAAGCCTATATTTACAGCGGGGATACGATTACCCTGGGATCATCTAAACTGATCCTGCGCTAGAGATCAGACAATCAAGTCAGTTAAGGCTAATATTAATGGTGTTAATCGTTCACTTTTTGATGTATAAAAATATCTGTTATGACAACAATAACTCATGAATTAGATCAGATAGCAATTACTGTTAAATCCCATATGCTTCTGAAACAGCTTCTGAAGGAAAATCCGAACCTGGAAGAAATAATGCGCAATGCCAGGAATGAAACAGAGGCACTTGTTGGGGTCAGAAATTGGGTTTCAGAAGAATTAATAAAAAATACGGATGCCTATAAATTCTATAAAAGAGAAGTTAGCGGACGGGAAGTATTTGAAAAACTGACATGGAAAGATTATGCAGCCATACGTATTCTTGATTATATTGACAATGCAGGACGGGAATTCGACGATCTAAATTTAAGGGGAGAAAAAGCTGTCAGTAATCCGATTAAACTGATCTGGCTGGCAGCAACTTATGGAACCGGTGGTGCAAAACCCTATTTTTTTGAAGACATGCTTCAGCTCTTCAGACAGTTTTCAGGAGAAAGTAAACGTGAATTTCCGTCAGGGGAAAAAGTGGAAGAATGGATGTCGAGATGGTGTTCAGGTCTTGATCCGAGGATCATAAAATTGAGAGAAGAAAATCGTGAGCGGATATTAAAAATTCTAATTAACAAAATTGATAAAGGAGAAATTCAGGATTCAAAATATTATTTTAGAAAGGGTATGTCGCAGGAACAAAAATATCTGAACGCACTTGAATGGTGGAAAGACAAACTTTTTCATTTAAGATTTGCGGTCAGATCACCTGATTTGCTGAATGAATTATTGGGAAATTCGCTTGACCCCGACACTATGAAATTACTTTATGAAGCCGAAAAAAAGGGAATCCCGTTTTTTGTTAATCCTTATTATCTTTCACTTCTTCATGTCCGGGTCCCGTATTTTGCCATAGGTGCAGATCTTGCTATCAGGTATTACGTGGTTTACAGTAAACAGCTCATCGATGAATTTAGTCATATTACTGCATGGGAAAAGGAAGACGAAGTTGAGCCTGGGAAGCCAAACGCTGCCGGCTGGATCTTGCCTTCATCTTATAATATTCACCGGCGTTATCCTGAAGTGGCCATTTTAATACCCGACACAATGGGAAGGGCCTGCGGAGGATTATGCGCATCATGCCAGAGGATGTATGAGTTTCAGAGAGGGAATCTGAATTTTAATCTTCACAAACTTAAGCCCCATCAAACCTGGGATTCAAAACTGAGGGGTTTGCTTGATTATTTTGAAAACGATTCTCAGCTTAGGGATATTTTAATCACCGGGGGTGACGCCCTGATGAGCTCAGATAGATCATTGGAAAAGATCCTTAACGCTGTTTATGAAATGGCAATCAGAAAAAAGAAAGCTAATAATAAACGTAAGGATAATGAAAAATATGCTGAAATCCTGAGAGTCAGGCTGGGAACAAGACTTCCTGCATATCTTCCGCAGCGCATTACACCCGGATTGGTCAAAGTGTTAAAAGAATTTAAAAGAAAAGCCTCAGAAATCGGTATAGAGCAATTTATTATACAAACTCATTTTGAATCACCAATGGAAGTAACTCCTGAAGCCCGTGATTCAATTAAACGGTTGATTTCTGCCGGCTGGACTGTTACCAACCAACACGTGTTTACAACGGCTGCTTCACGGCGCGGACATTCCGCAAAACTAAGAAAAGTAATGAATGATATAGGAATACTCAATTATTACACTTTCAGCGTGAAAGGATATATGGAAAACTATTTCAATTTTGCAACAAATGAAAGAGCTGTGCAGGAACAAATGGAAGAAAAAATATTTGGAAAAGTTCCGGAAAAATATCATGATAAACTGAGACAATTTCCAAACGAACCAGAACTTCTTTCAGAAAATATTTCAGAATTAAGGAAAACAGCCCACCTGGCATTTCTTGCAACCGATAGAAATGTATTGAATCTGCCCGGTGTTGGGAAAAGTCTTACTTTCAGAACAATTGGAATCACCCGTTATGGCAGAAGAATTTTAGAATTTGAACATGATTCCACAAGAAATCACAGCCCTATAATTAAGAAGATGGGTAAGGTAATTATCATCGAATCAAAATCAATAGGAGAGTACCTGTACCAGCTGGAAGATATTGGAGAAGATATTACTGATTATGAAAGCATCTGGGGCTACTCAATTGGAGAAACAGAACCAAGGATGCCTTTGTACGAATATCCGGATTATGAATTTAAAGTAATAAAAGAATATACTAACCTGGAATTGTAATCCCTATTCCTTCCTGCTGAACCTGTGTTCACATTCCAAACAGATGTATTCTACCTTCTTTGCTTTCTTTCTATGAGAGCTTTTTAAAGACAAAAGCTTGCTTACGACCGCTATGACCAGCAGGATCATGATGACGGGATGAAGCTGGAGGAAAAAGAAAATTATCAAAAAAATTGCGATAAAAAAGAAAATTGCGATAAAAGCCGTCCATAACGGGTATTCAGTCTTATATTCCTGTTCCACAGGAGCGATGTTGTCCGTTCCGCATTGGGGGCAGATATTATTTTTCATTTCATATAGCGGCCTATTCTCTTGCCAGCCATACAGACATCTCACCCTTCCCACGGTGCGCCCAGGCATAATAGGGGATCATCAATAGATCCTGCACTGTTTTTTTGACTTCTCCCTCAAGTTCTCCTGCTTCATATCCCTGAGATCTGCTAAAAATAACCTGTACCCCGTTGAGAAGATCCGGTCTGAATTCAGAGGAAAGCATGGCATCATCAGGAAGAATGATATTTCTGACATGCCCATTCCTATTATCAGGCCATTCAGCACAGTATACAATGGGCCCGCGTTGAAGCGCTACGCGTCCCCGGCCTGCCGCCACATTCTTGTGTGCTGATATTCGCCGCACCGGCATGGGAATATTCAATTCGACTTCATCTCCAGTATACCAGGTCCGGTTTATGCGGGCATATCCCTTCTTTATTTCAAGAGGGACTTTTTGGCCGTTGACCTTTATAGTAATTTCTTCTTCAACAGCATCAATAACACTGTAAAGGCTGCCCGGAACGGGCTCATCCTGAGCCCATCCCGGAATCCTCAGACAAACAGTGAATTTCCTCCCGGATATCTGTGGGTTCAAGATAAATCTGACCATCCCATCCCATGGATATCTGGTTTCCTGATTAATGCGAACCGCCTGGCTTTTCAGATCAATAGACGCTTCATTTGAAGTGTAAAGATTGACATAAATGTCATTCTTTCTGTGGGCGTAAACATATCCCGGCACTGAAGCCATAAACCTTGTGATGTTTCCAGGACAGCAAGCACATCCGAACCAGGGTCTGCGCTCATGCTGTCCTGCGGATTCAAGAGGATTGGTGTAGAAAAACAGCTTGCCATCCAAAGAAATTCCAGAGAGCAGCCCATTATAAAGGGTTCTTTCCATCACATCGATGTACCCGGCATCACCATGCAGCAGGAACAGACGGAAATTCCAGTAAACATTCCCGATGGCAGCACATGTCTCGTTGTAGGCGCTCATGTTGGGAAGCTCATAATTTTTACCGAAAGCCTCACCAGACCCCTTAGCCCCAATACCGCCTGTTATATACAGTTTCTTCCCGATAACATTATTCCATATCCTGTCTATGGCTTTTATATAATCTTTATCTCCTGTCAGTGCCGCCACATCAGCCATGCCTGCATACATGTAAGAGGCGCGTACAGCATGCCCCACTGCTTCGTCCTGTTCGAGCACCGGTTTGTGGTCCTGGTTGTATTCTCCCCAGAGCTCGCGGCCATCCAACGGCTTTCCTCGAACATCCAAGAAAAATTTGGCGAGATCCAGGTATTTTTTTTCTCCAGTGACCCTGTACAATTTGGCCAGCCCCATCTCGATGACCTGATGGCCGGGAGGGATTCTAAGTTTGCCCGGGCCGAAAGTCCTGCTGATCAAGTCTGCATTTTTAAGGGCAATATCCAGAAATGAACGTTTGCCTGTAGCTTGAAAATGGGCAGCTGCTGCTTCATACATGTGACCCGCGTTATAAAGCTCATGGCTGCCCTTTAGTTTGATCCAGCGTTCCTCACCAAACCAGTTTATTAATCTATCAGCCCTGTTGGTCCTTGCCGTGTAAAGATAACCGTCATCTTCCTGAGCAGCGCTCATCAGTCTGATCAGATCATCCAGATACTTCTCCAATTCAGGGTCAGGGTGAAGCATAAGCGCATAGGAAGCCCCTTCTATCGTTTTATAGATATCCGTATCATCAAAAGGATAGAGCCCTTTCTGCTCACCTTTTTTGAGCCCGCCAGCTATGGAAAAATTATCCATCCTTCCGGTTTCCTCGCACTTTGCAAAAGCATGTGGAATGGTTTTCGTTCGGTTTGTCTCCATGCGGGGCGTCCAGAAATCATCATTTATTTGGACCTTGGTAAACGAGACAGGCTGGATAAGATAGTCCTTCTGCACCTGCCTGGCGCAGGAGGAAATCAGGATAAAACCCAGTATACCCAGAAATATTATGCCGGATCTATTTGTTTTCATTTTGTTTTCTCTCCTTTTTTTTTAATGTAAAGGCAGTATCTGAAAATCTTATAATATTTTCAGTCTGAAGTGAAAAAAAATATGAACAAATATTTTGACACACTTCCTGCAATTTGGGGATAATGAGCATAAAGTGAAGCTTCTCTTTCTAAAAAATTTCTGAATCTCCCCCTCTTTTTGACATAAATTTTATCATGTGTTATATTTTTTTTATATCTTGTTTTAGAGGGAAACGGAATTCTTTCTCGTTTGTGGAGGAAGATAGATGGAGATTTTTGCTAAAGAGGTGAAACAAAAAGCGAAATCAAAATGTGATGTTCTTGTGGAGTGGTGAACAGGATAGAGGACTTAACCTCATGTCAGATAAAAGAAAAGCAAAGCGGATAAAAGAGGAAGCCAAAGTCACAATCACTCTGATTTCTAAGGATAGTCTTTCACCCGGCAGAAAGATCATCTATCGCTTAACCAAAGATATCTCCTCTGCTGGCATTAAAATCCAGGCTAACACATTTTTACCGATAAACTCTATGATAAAAATTGAGCTTTCATTAAAAGAGCCACTCAGAATGGTAAGTGCTATCGGAATGGTTCGCCGGATCAAAAGCCTT
>CBDVEQ010000098.1:0-10229 GCA_965373045.1 uncultured bacterium
ATGGAGATCCAGCCGCAGGACCGCATCCTGGATCTGGGGTGCGGTACCGGACGGAATGCCAGGCTGATGCGGCCATTTCTGAATGCAAAAGGCTATATCCTTGGGATGGATATTTCCGAGGAAATGGGAAGGCAGTTTAGCAGCAACAACCGGTCTTTTTCCAATGTGGATTTCAAGCTGGGACGGATCGATGAACCCATGACCTTTGATCAACCCTTTGATAAAGTGTTCATCAGTTTTGTTCTGCATGGATTTCCCCATAAGATGCGGCCGGCTGTGATCCGGAATGCTTTTCAGAATCTAAGAGCGGGCGGTGACTTTTGTATACTGGATTTTGCAGAGTTTTCCCTCAAGGATATGCCTTTCTATTATCGGATTCCCTTTAAAAAAATTGAATGTCCCTATGCTTTTGATTTTATTGAACGGGACTGGAAGGCCATATTACGGGAATTGGGATTTGACGATTTTTCCGAAAAATTCTGGCTGAAGAAGTATGCCCGCCTGCTAAAAGCAGAAAAAAGGCCTTGATAAAAATTATTATCCACAGGATCAGATCCTTGTTTATATTCGACTTATGGAGGAAATGGAATGAATACGCAACAAATCTTTCTTGGTCTTATTGAGTTTTTTCTGACCCTGTTCATAAGTTTTGTGTTGATTTTTTTCTGTTACAGGGTTTTTTTGGCTTTGACTCACAAATTTGATGAAGAAGAGCAGCTGAGACGGAAAAATGTTTCTGTGGGTCTTGTCCTGGGCGGGATCCTGCTTGGAGAGGCGATCATTGTCAAGCAGGCCATCTATCCAGTTATGGCTGTGGTCCAGCTCTTTATTCTTGGCGAAGATCGGAGTTTTTTTTCTTTTATAAAAACTCTTGGATTGTGTGTCGGTCACATTCTTTTGACGGGAGTCCTTGCCATAGGGGGTATTCTTATCAGTTTCTGGCTGTTTGACCGGCTGACTCCGCGTCTTGATCAATATGAAGAGATCAAACAGAATAATATGGCTGTGGCGGTGTTTATGGCCCTATTTATTGTAGGAATCTGCCTCCTGTTGAGCACTGGTGTTTCCGGACTGGTAAAAGCCCTTATCCCGTTCCCGGACATCGGTTCCATCTCCCTTAGATAAGGTTATGAGAATCCCTTTTTTTGTCTCTGTTTTCCTGTTGATCATGTTTGCCGGATTGATCTTAATTGCGTCTTTTTCTGGAGTTCAATCACCTGAGATCCAGGATTTAAAACGGAGCAAAGGTCAGCAGGCTTATAAAAATCGGAATTCGCTGTTGTTTCAAAAAAAAGAAGAAGGCGGAAAATTTCATTTGACTTATGGATGGAAAGGATTCATGGAGGTCAGCTACCTTATGACTTTTACTGTTTCAAAAGAGGACCTTCTTACATCAGAGGAAGAGATCGGTTATGTTCCGGAAGACCTGGACCATTATATTGAAGAAGGGCTGAAGTCTTTGCAGGAAGAAATGATCTCCTTTTTATCGGCATTTACCCATGATATGATCAAAAAAAGCCCCTATGGACAGTACTTTATCGTCAAGAGTATCAACTCTATGAGTTTCAACATCAAAATATCAGCACCACGTGAAATTTATGACAAAGTTAAAGAAGAATTTTCGAGAATAACCAGTAAGATCGCTGATGAACAGAACATCTATTTCAAGAGGCTCCAGAAGGAAAGATCCCGGCTGATAAAATCCTTCATTGAAAGCAAGGGACTCCGGTATTATGGGGAAAAGATCGGAGTGGATTATGGCCTTTGTGTGAAAAATAATCGGCAAAGGGTCAGACATGTGGTTGAAAAATTAAAGGACCTTAATCCCAAAAAAACTCTTGCGGGGTTTTTTACAGTCCTGCTCTCATTTATACAGAGGATCAAGTATGGAATTCCCCCTTTTAAGGAAGGGGACAGGTTGACTCTTGGCTTCTGGTCCCCTCCAAAAATATTTGTGAGCAATTTTGGAGATTGTGATTCGAAAAGCGTAGCATTTGCGGCTCTGTGGACGAATTTCCGAAAATATCCTCTTTTGCTCATCAAAATTCCCAACCATATGTTCATTGGCCTCGCGGTTCCCGTTTCCATGGAGAGTGGAATTGTGATCAATGGTCTGCGCTACACCTTGTGTGAAGTCAGCGGGCCGGATATATGGCCTCCGGGATTGATCTCATCCTACAGCAGGATGTACATTGACAGCGGTCGATTTTCCTATGAACTGATCAAATAATAAGAACCGTTTGTCCCGTTCATCTCGTTATCTCGAGTAGGAAATGCAAGCTGGATAATATCGGTTGAAATTAGGGATGGTTTCTGTTATATTTTTTGTTTATAAAGATTTTAACAGGAGAAAGATTTGGTGAATGAATACGGTGGAATAGACAGTAAGTTCAGATATGTCATCGTGGCGTCCTTGCGGGCCAAGGAGCTTTTAAGGGGGGCCAAGTCCAAGATAAAATCCAGGTCAAAAAATCTTATCCGTGTCGCTCAGGAAGAAGTTAAAAGCGGCATTATCGATTATAAGATTATTGAACCTGGTCAAGATACAACTCCTGAAAAAGAAGATGAAAAATTCATCGGAGAAAAACTGGTGCAGGAAATAGCGAGAGAAGAATTTGAAATGGCAACTAAAACAAAAGCTGATAAGAAAAAACCTGAAAAATCCAAAAAAAAATCATAACTTCTTCCTATCAATGTTTTCCAGTATTAGCTGGATATAATCATTTTTAATAAATTCTTTTTTTGAAAATCCCAAGGATTTTGAGAAATGGACAATATCGCTTTGTTTTCCTTCCAGCTCCAGGAAGTTTCCGACCTCTGTTTCATCCAGACAGATTACCAGTTTTTTTATCCTGAACCGGGTTCTGAATTTTTTGTAAGTAAAAACAGATTGAAGTCCCAGTGACTTTAGGATCTTTTTCATGTGTGTGATATTTTTGATCTCGGTTTCGAATTCCTCCCGGATTTTAAATTTTCGTGATTTTTTCGGAGTGCCTTTAAAAGTCAAAAAGTGTTTTTTCCCAATAGTCCTGAGTCGTACAGCCTGCTTTTTTCCCCGAAGCTGGGCGGATGGATAATCATACAGGATGTTTTCTTCAAAAGACCTCTCCTGCTCCAGAACTGCACCGATATCCAGAAGCTTGTTTCGGATGTCTTTGATATTAGGGACAGGGATCTTAACCTCGATTTCGATCATGCTTAAAGGGTCTATTTATTTCTGACCAGAATATAATCCGATATAAGGGAAAGAGCTTTCCTGTGATCGGATTCTGCAAAATTCTGAATGATGTTTTTGGCTTTTAAAGAATAATCTTCCGCTTTCTGATAGGAGTATTCAAGGGCTCCGTTGGACTGGATGACGGATAGAATTTTCTGCTTAAAGCCCTTTTCTTTATCCGGATTTGCGATGAACTTTTTAATGTTACTGCGGTCTAGCAGGCTGCCGTTGTATAAAGTGTAGATCAAGGGAAGGGTGATGCGACCTTCAGCCATGTCGGATAATACAGGTTTCCCAATGGTTTTTTCATCCCCCTTATAATCAAGGATGTCATCTATGATCTGAAAGGACATTCCCAGATATGTGCCAAAAGCGATAAGGTCTGTTTTTTCCTTTTCAGAGGCGTCGCCCAGAACTCCTCCCAATAGACAGGAAGTGGAAAAAAGAGCCGCTGTTTTTTTATTGATGATCTCCAGATATTGATCCTCTTCGATATCCAGATTTCCCGTCATATAATATTCAAAGAGTTCCCCGTCGATCATCTCCGCCGATGTGTCTGACAGGATGCGTATGATCTGCGGGTTGGAACTCAACAGAGAACGTCCGATGGTCTTGATATAAAGATAATCCCCGAGGAGCACGGTGATGTTAGGGCCCCACTTTGCGTGGACGGTTTTCCCCCCTCGCCTTAGATTGGAATTGTCAATGATGTCGTCATGGATTAGGCTGGCTGTATGAAGAGCCTCGACGAGAGAGCACATCAGGATGTCTTCATGCCCCTTATAATCAAAGAGCCTAGAACTTAATAAGACCAGGGCAGGCCGTATCCGTTTCCCCTTTTTTTTAAAAATGTAGGAGTTAATCTCGGAAATAAGGGGGTTGGATGATCCAGAAAAATCCTGCATGGAATTTTCGACCTGATCGAGTTTCTTTTGAATAGTCCTATAAATATTCGAAAGCGAAGGATTCTTCTGAACCGTTTTTTTGACATCAATGCTATTTTTAAAGCTCATTTTATAATAACTTTACTATATTATCATCTCATCTTTGCTATTTCAAACAGAAAGCAATCTTCAAAGTTTTTTGTAGTCCTGCGTGCAAGTTCTTCGTAGGGGATATTTTTCAGGGAGGCCAACAATTTGGCAGTTTCCTTAACATAGACAGGTTCATTCCTTTTGACCTTCCCCCGGAATGGGACCGGAGTCAAATAGGGAGCATCTGTTTCCACAAGAAGTCGTTCGATAGGGATTTTTTTTGCTATTTCCCGCAGGTTAAAAGCCCCGGGAAATGTCAGGATTCCTGAAAAGGAGATATAGAAATTATTATCCAGCATTTTTTTGGCCATATCCCAATCTTCAGTAAAACAGTGAAGAACGCCGCCACGTGAAAATTGCATCTGATCGATACTTTCCATAATCTCTTTTGAAGAGTTTCGGCTGTGAATAATGACCGGGAGATCGAGTTCCTGTGCGATCAAGAGCTGGTCACGAAATACAGGGATCTGGGCTTCAGATGAAGAGAAATCGTAGTGAAAGTCCAATCCGATCTCTCCGATGGCGTTGATGATCTTATCAGAGGCCATATTCTTGAGCTGCTCAAGAAAAGCCTTTTGATAATCTTTGGCTTGATGGGGATGAACACCGGCTGCAAGGATGATATTGTCATATATGCTTACAAGATCCAGGGCGATCTCTAAGCGCTCTGGCTCGGTAAGATCCGCAGGGCAGAGAATGGCGGAAATATCTTCCTTAAATGCACGTTCGATGACATCTTTCCTGTCCCCGTCAAAATCCTCCATGTTAATATGAGCATGAGAGTCGACGATTTTGGATGAAAATAATTCCATATTATTGGCTTAAAAGAAATCAGGCCCGCTGAAAAAACGGGCCTGATGATGTTATGCTGAAAAAACCGGCGCCTGATCCTACTGGAGAATCTTCTTTTTCAGATTGCGGATTGGAATGGCTCCGTACTTGAGAAGCTCATCCAGAAATTCCTTCCGGTTGAAAGAAGGGCCTTTCTTCTGTCTGTATTCTTTTTCTATATCCTGTAATTCTTGTAAACCAATATAAGCATAGGCGACTAGGCCCGGGTTGAGAGCAATTTCCTGGAACTTGCGTTCTGCTTCGGCTTTTGTCTGGAAACCGGCCAGAGTCATGTAGCTGATCGCTTTATCTTTTGTCATTCCGCTTTCATGAATATTGTATTCAAGGATGAAATTTTGGACGGCTCTCAACTGATATTTCAACTGGCTCAACCTCACACGGGTGTTATAATTTCTGAATCCAGCCTTTACGAACATTTCTTCAAAATAGAGCGGCCATCCTTTTATAAGAAGTTTGTTCGCATAGATCTTTTTGATGAAAGACGGATTTTTTCGTGTGAAAACCGTCGGGACGAAAGTGCCTGGGTAGATATTTCGTATGATCCAGAATGGGATGAGAAAATTATTATACTCCTCCAACATGGAAGTGATCTGCTCTTCAGTCGAAGTATGGTTAAATGGGGCGATTTGGAAAGTATAAGTACTGTTTGTTTTGTAGTATCCGGGAACGGCCAGCCGAAACCATTTTTTCCCCTGGTATTCAACAGGCATTGTTTCGATGGTCAGACCTTCGATCGGAAGGGAACAAAAATCCTTTTCCATGATGAAGTCTTTAATCTCGATGACCAAGTTTTTAATATTCCCCAAGAATTCTTCTTTGGAAGAGTGCTCGTTTTTGATCTTGTCCAGAACATGTTTGATAACGACGTTCCTCAACTGTTCTTCGGTAATATTAGGAGGGTTATCAAGGTTGATCTTGGGATCCATGATTTTATAAAGAGGAATGCAGCAGAGGAACATCTCGCGGCGTATGTTTTTATAGTCGGCTTGAGCTCTGGCAATAAGGTCTTGAATGGGGATAGTGTTCTGTAAAGTGTTCCGCATGAGCCTGGGGTGAGCTTCTCCAAGCATGAAAGTTCCTGTGGAACGGGCAAGGAGCTCACCTTTTAGGAAACTCTCATAGGCTTCAAGCTCAGGTACGGCTTTGGCAAAATATTTTTCAATGTTCTTCTTCTGGGAAGCGGGAGCCTGTGCAACCCATTGGGCAAGGTCGTTCTTATAAAAACCGAGGATGGAAGGAAACTGATTGATGGCGGTTTCCGTAAATATCTGGGCGGGTGTTTTAAGATTTTCACGTGCCTGTTTCAGAAGCTTAGGAAGTACCTTTAATCTCTCAGCGATGTTTTTTGCTTTTGCCTCTTCTGCGATGGAACCATCATTGATCAGGCTTCTGATACAGTTGTTGAAAATGTCATTATAGAACAGTGGATTGTATTCCCACGGAATGATCCTCTCATGACGCATAAGCTCCAGATCCAAGCCATCAATGACTATTTCCTGGTCGATCTGAAAGTCTTCACTGAGAATTGTCTTGTCAACTTTTGTTATCAATTCTTGGTTGAACTTGTCTAGTTCATCCTGCCGTTTTTCGAGGTTTTTAATGCTTAAATTCTCAAGTTTGCCGTCGTAATTATGATAGCCGGCCATGGTTGCTGATGTGGGATAAAATTTCCATAGTGCATCCAGATAATCATCCAGAACTTTCTGAAACTTTGCGTCTTCCTTGTTTTGCTGGGAAAGTCCTATCCCAGAAGAAAAAACAAAAACAGCCAGGATGACGAGTGGGGTTAAAAATTTTTTCATAGTGCCCTCCTTGAAAAAATCGTTTTTCATGTTTCGATGCAGGCTTAAAAATTGAAGTGAAAGCCTATCACAATTTCATTGTGAAAAGCAACATAAAGAAAGTGGCTGTCCCATCACATTCGGATAAGGGCTGAAGCCCAGGTGTACCCTGATCCGAATGCTGTCAGCATCACCAGGTCGCCTTTGTTTATGCGGTTCTCCTTGATCGCCTCATCCATAGCAATGGGGATGGATGCGGCTGTTGTGTTTCCGTATTTTGAGATATTCCGGATGACTTTTTCCACCGGAATTCCCAGATTCCTTGCTACCATCAGGCTGATCCTGTCATTAGCCTGATGCGGGATGAGATGATCTACATCCTCAATAGTGATGTTATTAAAAGCAAGTGCGGTCCTGACGGCTTCGGGCATTTTCTCGGAGGCTGTTTTAAACACATGCTTACCGTTCATTTTCGCTTTAAACCCACCAGAAGCCACGGTTTCTTTAGTAATGATCGGTTTGTCCATTGGGCTGGGTTTTTCCATCCAGAGGTTCTGTGCGAACCGCCCGTCTGAGAACAGATGAGCGGAAAGGATCCCGGTTCCGTTCCCATTTTCATTGGGTTCAATGATGACTGCTCCAGCGCCGTCACCAAAAAGCACGGCCAGATCCCGACCTTCATCCGAGTAATCCAGGTTGGAGGATTGGATTTCGGCCGCCACAAGGAGAACCTTTTTGTATGTTCTGCTTGAGACGTACTGATCCGCAATGGACAGTGCATAGATAAAACCGCTGCACTGGTTGCGGATATCAATGGCGCCGATATCATAAAGATCCAGTTTCGCCTGAACGAGAACACCAATACCGGGAAAATAATGATCCGGTGAAAGCGTGGCTGCAATTATCATATCGATCTCGGATTTGTTGATTCCCGCATCATCGATAGCCCGAAGGGCAGCCTCGTATGCTAGTTCAGATGTTCTTGTTCCGACTTCAGCATAATGTCTTTCTTCAATGCCCGAGCGTGTTCTTATCCACTCGTCTGTTGTGTTCATCTGTTTTTCAAGGTCAAAGTTTGTGATGACTTTTGATGGGACATAATGTCCGATTCCTGATATTTTTGCTTTTCCGTTCATGTTACCTCTTTTTACATTTTTTATTTTATATTTTATGGGATAGTTAAAAAAAAATAAAGAACTAAAATATTCTCGAGTAACTTGCCTTGACTCATTATTATATAGAGAGTAACATTCGAAAAGATGAGCAGAGTAAACATGGCCTTGAAAAAATACTCGGTTTTTTTCCTGTGCTTTCTCGTCTTTTATTCAAACTCTTTTTTCAGTGAGAACGAACTTTTTAAGATCAAAGCCTCTATCAGCCCCAGGCGTCTCTCCAAAGGACAGGAGGGAAAAGTTATGTTAAAGATTACATTAAAGAAAGGAATCACGATCAGTGCTCAGCCACAATTCATCATCGAATTTAAGCCTTCAGAGGAATTGATCTTCCCCAAAAACTTCTTTACAGCTTCTGACCTGGAGGTCGAGATTCTCAAAGAAAACGGACAGGAATATTTGAACCTTGAAAAACCTCTTGAAATTCCGTTCTCAGTCAACATAAATGCGTTAAGGGGGAATCACACACTGGAAGGGAAGGTCAAATATTTTGCCTGCTTAATGGAACAGGGAGTGTGTTTTAAAACCACCACTGAATTTTCCGCATCTTTTTATACGCTTAATCGTGTATACAAAAAGAGAAAATAATCTGAATTATTCATAAAAAATTTCTAGAGCCAGCCTTGTTCCTGGTACCAATGAATGGTTTCACGAAGGCCTTCTTTCAAAGGAAAGGCCGGCCTGAATAACAATTGTTTTTCGGCCTTATGAGTATCGGTAAGCCAACCCTCCTGTTTGAATTCTCTGTATTTCTGTCTGTTGATGATGCTGCGTTTTTTTGTGAACAGACTGATAAGGTCAGATGAAGCAGCAACCATATACACGAGAGGCAAAGGGATTTTGATAGTAATCAATTTTTTACCTATGATCTTCCCTGATATCTTGCCGATCTCGTTCCAGGAATGGGGTTGGGGATGGGCGATATGAAATATTTCTCCGCTTTCCTGATCAGTCTGAGCAGCCAGAATCAGTGCCTGACAAAGGTCTTTAACGTAACACAGGTTCAGGAGCCGGTCTTTTTTACCCATAGCAGGGAGTATCCTCTTTTTAATGGCCTGGAAATATTTAAGGAAATC
Source organism: uncultured bacterium (assembly GCA_965373045.1). Classification (GTDB taxonomy): domain Bacteria; phylum Acidobacteriota; class Aminicenantia; order Aminicenantales; family Aminicenantaceae; genus DAOVDI01. The sequence goes on from CBDVEQ010000098.1 coordinate 9,133, forward strand.
CCGGTCCCTGGGGCCGTAAACAGCTCCCACACGGATGATTACTGACGGGAGTTCTTCCTTTAGTTTTAAAACCTCGTATTCTCCCTTCAATTTACTGTCGCCGTAAACAGTGACAGGAGAAGGAGGGTGGTCCTCTCGGACCGGCTTTCTTTGCCTGGAAGGGCCTACGGCTGCCATGCTGCTTAGATGAATGATTTTTTTAAGTGTAATGTTCTGATCCAGGATGGACTGAAAAAGGCTTGCCGTTCCTTTCTGATTTACTGTATAATAATCTGCTGATTTATAGGCTTTTGCAAGTCCAGCGAGATGAAAAATATAGTCCAGATTTTCAGGCAGATCAGGTAGTGAACAAAGATCGCCATTTAAAGGCTGGACAGCGAGTCCTTTGAGCCATTTGGGTTTTTTCAAATCGCGCACCAGGGCAAAGACCTCAGCATTGTGTTTATGTATCAGTTGTTCTGCAAGGTGGCTACCAATGAATCCGGTTCCGCCTGTAATAAATGCCTTCATGAAAGCGATTGTAAAATAATTGCAAGATCGGGTCAAACCTCATAAAGGAGGATATTGTGAGCGTTTTTGATAAATGTTATGCATTCACACGGGTAGAAGAAGCCCAGGCTATGGGAATATACCCCTATTTCACCCCGATACAGGAAGTCTATGGAAACAAGATAAAAGCGGACGGCCGAGAAATGATTATGGTCGGTTCCAACAATTATCTGGGACTGCTTGATGACCCCAAAGTTATGCAGGCTGCCAAAGATGCAGTGGATAAATATGGAGTGGCGACCTGCGGTTCCCGTTTTTTAAACGGCACTCTGGACATCCATGTTGAACTGGAAGAGCGTCTTGCCAAATATCTTAAAAAAGAAGAGGCTCTTGCTTTCAGCACAGGATTCCAGACTAATCAGGGAGTAATTTGCACTCTGGTCGGGAAGGACGAGGTTGTTATCACGGACAGGATGGACCATGCCAGCATCATCGATGCCTGCCGGCTTTCGTATGGCAAAGTGTTGTGGTTCAAACATAACGACATGGAAGATCTGGAAAAGGTATTGTCCTCTCTCGACTCTGATTCCCCGGTGCTGGTAGCGGTC
>CBDVEQ010000099.1:0-10210 GCA_965373045.1 uncultured bacterium
GACACACCAGGAGGGGAGGTCACAGCCAGCGATATTCTTTACAATGAAATTTTAAATTTCAAAGAAAAAACTGGCAAACCGGTCCTGGGATTAATGATGGGATTGGCCGCATCTGGAGGATACTATATCGCTTCAGCCTGCGATTACATCATTGCTCATCCTTCGACGATCACCGGTAGCATCGGTGTTATTTCAATTTTTCCCAATCTTGAAGACCTTTTTACTAAAATCGGGATAAAAGTGAATGTCATTAAATCAGGAGAGATGAAAGACTCGGGAAGCACTTTTAGAGACCTAACCACAGAAGAGAAAAAGATCTTTCAAGATATCGTCGATGAACTCTATCAGAAGTTTCTGGACGTCGTCTATCAAAAAAGGAAGAACTCTCTTTCCCTCGAAGAGCTTAAAAAGATAGCTGATGGACGGGTCTACACGGCTCGCCAGGCCTATGAGCTGAAGCTGATTGATGAGATCGGCTATTTTGATTCGGCTTTTAAGAAAACTCTCGCTCTTACCTCCCTGAAGGAAGCAAAAGTTATAGCCTATACATATTATCCTGGAAGAAAAACAACTATTTATGCTTCATCTCTTGAAAAATCTTCTCTTTTTGAAAGGAAAAATTTTGAAGACTTGCTCCGCTCTCTGAAAAGCGGCTTTTATTACTTATGGCTTCCCCAGTCAACAGGTCATTGGTAATTTATTCGCCTAACGCGCTCCCAAGCCCTGCCTTGACATCTTTTTAAGCTGTGACTTATAATTCTTTACTACGGTTGGATGGAAAATCGAGGCAAAAACTCACAATCAGACATCGCTCGCGAAAAGGAATTTCTTATCCATAAAGCTGTATTTTTGATATTTCCTTATACTAGGAGGTAAGCGAATGACTACTTACATCATTCTCAGTAAAATTTCTCCTCAGGCTTTCAGTGATCCGTTTGAATTCAAAAAGATCGCCGAGAGGGTTGCTTCAAAAATCAAAAGCGACTGTCCAGGTGTCGAGTGGAAACAGAGCTATTCCACAATGGGCCGATTCGATGTGATCGACATCGTCGAATCGGACGACCCGGAACAAATCGCAAAAGCCGCCATGATCATCCGTGCCTATGGACACTCGACAACTGAGACTATGAGAGCATTCCCCTGGCAGGAATTCCTCGACATGATGTAGATGTCATCCTAAAGGAAATTCTTATAGTGATACATCGAGGGTCACTGGTTTTGATGGATCGACGGGAATTCCTCCGATCAGGTGCCTCTGCACTCACACTGATCGCCGCCCCGAAGTGGTTTAGATCCCATCCTCCCTCCAGAGTTAAAATAGACCGCATCGATCTCTTTCCCATGCGGTACCCGATGACCGGATACTTTAAGTTTTTTACAGGTCCCCACGGTTCTGCCGGTCGGGCTGCCGTGATCGTTAAGATCACCTCGGATGACGGTACCGTGGGCTGGGGGCAGGCCCTCCCGATCGCTAAGTGGAGCTACGAAACCCTGGAGACAGCAACTGTAATCCTGAGGGATTACTTCGTTCCGGCGCTGATCGGACGGGATCCCACGGACATCACCGGTGCCCACACCGTGATGGACCAGGCCGTGGCCCCCGGATTTTCGACCGGAATGCCGATAAGCCGGGCCGGTATCGACCTGGCCCTCCATGACCTCAGCGGGAAACTGTCGGGGAGATCCCTGGCTCAGATGTGGGGCCTTCCCCAAGGGAAGAGGATTACTCTCAGCTGGACGGTAAACGTTCAATCCATCGATGATGTGGGCCCCCTAATGGATGAAGGGAAAAAACGCGGCTACCGCCATTTCAACATCAAAGTGGCCCCGGATCCGGACTTCGACGCAGCCCTGGCGCGGGAGGTCCGGCGAACGGCCCCCGACACCTTCCTCTGGGCCGATGCCAATGGCGGTTATGAACCGGATACGGCTTTGAAGGCCGCTCCCCGATTGGCGGATGCCGGTGTGGATGTTCTCGAAAGCCCCCCTTCGTCCCAACCGGATCAGCGCCTACCAGGCTCTCAAGAAACAGGGGGCGCTCCCCATACTGATGGATGAGGGGATCGTATCGCCTGTGGAGCTTCGGGAGTTTATCCGGCTCGGAATGCTCGACGGAGTGGCCATGAAACCGGCTCGCTGCGGGGGCCTTCTATCCAACAAGCGACAGATCGAGATCTGTCTCGAGCACAATCTGATCTGGTTAGGGAGCGGACTGACCGATCCCGATATTTCCCTGGCCGCTACATTGAGCCTGTATGGTGCATTCGGCTTAAAGAAGCCCGCCGCCCTCAACGGTCCTCAGTTCCTTACCGCCGATATCCTGAAGAAGCCTCTTCATATTGAAAGAGGGGTGGCCCACGTCCCACAAGGCCCAGGATTGGGTATCGAAGTGGATGAGGGGAAGGTCAGGGATTTGATGGAGCGAAGCCGGAGCGATAAAATCAAGCCGGGGGAAGATTAATCGATGAAATTTTTACTGAATATAATCAGGCTGTCCGCCGTTTTCATCCTACTCTTTTATTTGTCTCCCGCTTTTGGATATTCTCAGTTTAACCTTGTTGAGGATCCAGAGCAGGGCCTGTTGACTCTAATGGAGGGTAAAAGCAAGGTGCTGGTCTATCGATTCGGGGATCAACTCAAGGAGGGCCTGGACGTCAAGTACAAGAGGTCGACTTTCATCCACCCCCTCTATTCTTTGGATGGACGGGTGCTCACCGATGCGTTCCCCGGCGATCATGCCCATCACTATGGAGTGTTTTGGACCTGGCCGGTTGTGCGGACGCGGGGCCAGGATACCCAGACCTGGCATCCCTCCAACCTCAGGCAGCACTTTGTCCGTTGGCTGGATAGGATGGCAAATGACAGTGGTGCATCGATTAAAATGCAAAATGCCTGGAAGCTCGAGGGAGAGGAAATCGTTGCGGATGAGATCATCACTTTCCTCATTCATCCGGCCGATAACGTGTCTCGAGCAATAGATGTCGAGTTGGTGATCCGTGCAGTGGGTGGCTCCCTCGAGTTGGTTGGAGCACCTGAAGGAAACAAGGGTTATGGTGGATTATGCATAAGGGGAGCTCCTATGTTCACAGGGGCTTCTCTCACGACTGATAAGGGTCCCCTGGATGAGGATTCGGTAAATGTCCCCTTCCTTTGGGGAGACATGTCCACTTCCGATGTGGGGGTGGCTGTCTTTGTCTCTCCGGGTCACCCAGGCTTTCCCATCACCTGGCTCATCCGGAATAGCTATTCAGGTGTCCTAAACGCCTCCTGGCCCGGTCTCACACCGATTGTGCTGGAAGCGGACGAGACCGTCACACTGAACTACCGGATCTATATCCATCAGGGAGATGCCGCATCGGGAAAGGTCGCTGAGGCCTACAAATTCTACATCGCTGAACGGAATCGGAAATCCCCATCACTTTGAGTCGTCAACTCAAAGGGACAGGATCTTTACAATGGCTCCGGCCGCCACCACCAGGATGGCCAGGATCAACACCAGGTTCCATGCCATCCTTTTTTTACCCCGGATGATATCATCTCCCATGTAGCTTTTCTTGTTCTGCAGGATGAAGAAACCGATGTAGGCGACCGGCATCATCACCAGATTGAAGGAAGATGTCAGCACGGGAAGCCAGATGGGCATGGCGTAAAATGCTCCCAAAATCCCGATATTGGCGATGAACGTGCTCAGCCGGAACTTCCAGCCTTTGAACTCGAAGTGGAATACCTCGCTGAGGACAAATCCGCAGATCAACATCTCTATGACGATCGTGGTGACACACATACTGAGGATTCCCAGCGAGAAGAGTATCCGGCCCATTGTGAGCCCCACCAGGGGCTCCAGGGCATGGGCCACGTCCACCGCCCCTTTGACCTCGATCCCCTGGATGTGAAGTGTATTGGCGCAGGCGATTATGACAAAACTTGTCGCCAGAATAAACGGAAAGAACATCGAAGTCCCCAGGTCGAAATTCTTGAGGCGCCGGTGTTCGCGTCCCCATCCTTTAGCCAGAAGGGTGTAGGGATAGAGAAATGTCATGTTCACGCCCACCGCGGCACCCAGCTGTCCCAGTACGATGGTGATACCCTTCTTATCCAGCGGTAGGTGGAAGGTGAAGTAGCCCTTGAACAGTTCCTTCCAGTCGATCCCGGTCTTGAGGACCACAAGCAGGAATGCCAAGACCATGAACATAAGAGCGTATTTTAGGATCTTCTCAAATATCCGAATGGCTCGGCGACTTCCCCGCTCATAACTCCAACACATCCATGTCCCCAGAACCAGTAGGATCAGGGCCGGGACGAGGCTGGAAGTCCGCGCTCCGAAGACTGAAAAGAGGTCCTTGAGAACCGCTGTCCCCAGGGAGTACTGGGGGAACTGCCAGACAACCGAGGCCAGTAAAACGTTCGCTCCCCAAAGAAGCGCGACCGAGGGGTGGAGTTTCTTCCAGAAAACATCATAGGGCCGGGCCTTGGTCATCAGGGCCTGGTGTCCTATGGCGGCGAACATCATGACGCCCAGGAACATGGCCACCGGTTGCACCCACAGAAGTTTATACCCGTAGACAGAGCCCGCATAAATGGCTGCGCCGGCCGATCCAGCTCCGAGCGTCAGGGCGCTCTGCACCCATCCGGGTCCGGAAAGCCCCCAGTAGCCCTTCCAGCGCTGCCAGAATCGGGGGCGGGAATCGATCTTCTGGAGGAGAGAGCGTTCTTCCTCCAGCTCTTCTGCGTCGCGGGCCTCGACCATGGGCAGCCCGCGTTTAAGTTCTTTCCTGTTCATTTCTTCGCTACCATAATGGATGAAGCGGGCGAAGTTATAAGATCGGAAAATGTGGCGAATCTTCGCTGTCAGGTAGAAAGATTTCTTACCGGCATAAAAGATGTCAAAGCCGTTGTTTTATCAATATTCGATCAGGACCGGTTTCCCGAATCCCAGCTTCCCCAGAGGTTTCAACTGGGTTGCAGCATCTCCTACGACCAGATAGATCATCCTGTCCGGATGTATGTATTTCTGCGCCAGCTCTTTAAGCCGCTCCAGGGTCATATTCCCGGCGATCTCTTCCTGCTTTTTGATGTAATCATCCGGAAAATCGTACGTCGCGATAGTGTCCATCATGCTCATCAGCGAACCCAGGGTTTCGAAACGCCTTGCATTGGATTTTACAAGGGCGTTTTTCGTAAACTCCAGATCTTCGGCTGAAACACCGTCCCGGTACCCGGTCATCGAATCCTTGAAGATCTGGACGGATTCCAGCGTCACTTTCGATTGGACCGAAGATGAAGCGGCAAACGGACCGGGAATAAAAGATCCGCTGAATCCTGTCCGCGCGCCGTAAGTATAACCCTTCTCTTCTCTCAGGATCATGTTGACTATGCTGTTAAAACTGCCGCCCAGTTTGTAGTTCATCACAAAGGCAGGATAATAATCCGGGTCGGTGATAGCCATGCCGAGATTGCCGATACGGATGACAGACTGCTTTGCATTGGGAACATCCACAAAGAAAACTTCAGCTTTTTCCTTTGGCTCAGGAAGAGGATATTCAGGAATCGCAACCTCTTTGGCCGCCCATTTTTCTTCAAGCGCTCCGAAAGCCTCAAGCGCCAGCTCTTTTGAGACATCTCCTGCAACTGTGATATTAGTGAAGGAAGGCGAAAAATTCTTTGCGTAATAATCCTTCAAGTCCTCCAGAGTGAGCGCTTCGACCGAATCCGCCGTGCCCGCGACCGGCCTGCTGAAGATATGTTTATCGCCGTAGACCAGCTTGCTGAAAACCTCGTAGGATATAGCACTGGGATTGACCTTGCTGCGGTTAATCACCTCCAGCGTCTCCTGCTTGATACGGTTGAATTCCTTCTCGTCCCAGCGGGGCTCGAGCAGTATCTCCTCAACCAGATTGAAGACGTCCTGGAACTTGGAGGCCAGACAATTAACCCGCACAGTGATGGATTCTCTTCCCGAGGACATATAGATAAAAGCCCCCAGGTCGTCTATGGCCTCTTCCAGCTCGACCGGTGTCCTGTTTTTTGTTCCTTCCATCATCATCCGGCTCACCATCCGTGCCGCACCCACTTTTTCCATATCGTCCAGGAGCTGCCCTCCCTTGAGAGTCAGCGAGAACTGAACAAGCGGAATTTCGCTGCGCTTGATCCCTAGAACCTTGATCCCGTTGTCCAGCTCGCCTTTCCATATAACCGGGAGTGTGATCTCCGGATCCTGCCCCATGACCGGCTCGATGTTTCTGTCAAAAGCAGAAGGGATGGGCTTCATATCAACCACTTCTCCCGCCATGGCTCCGGCTTCATCCCCTGCCAGGATCTTCTCTTCCTCCAATGGAAAGAGCCCAGCGCCTTCAACCGCCAAATCCGCACGGCCTTTGGGGACAAAACTGGTCATAACATAGGGCTTGTCCTTGATGTATTTTTCATAGACCCTCAGGATATCTTCTTTTGTGACAGCTTTGATCCTCTTCAGATCCTCGGTCAGATAACCGGGAGAACCGGCGTATTCATTGTACCTGGCCAGTTGGAAGGACTTATAAAGAATGCTCGACAGGGCGTTGTAAAAGCTGGTCTCAGCCACGGTTTTGATCCTCTCCACATCCTTTTCCGTAAAGGACTCGGCCTCGAACTTTGCAAAAGTGTCAAAAATGGCCTTCTTAACATCATTGAGTTTCACATTGGGGAAAGTGCGGATGCGGATGCGGAACTCCCCTGCTATCTCGAGGCTCCTCTGATAGCCGCTGGCCGAGGGCGCCAGTTTTTTCTCTTCCACGATCACTTTATAAAGCGGCGCCTTTTTCCCTGAGGAAAAAAGCTCGCCCAAAAACTGAAGAGCATAGTCGTCAGCATGGTACTGCTCCACCGTGGGGAATACCATGTTGATCTCAGGCGATTTGGCAAAATTATCCTCAAGATAAGCCAGCTTGGGCTCTTCAATAGTAACGGGCGCGGGTTTCGGGTCTTCGATCTTTTCACCGGCCGGGATCTCACCGAAATACTTCTCGATCCAGGCTTTGGTCTGCTCCTTGTCATAATCCCCTGCCACCACCAATGTGCAGTTGTTGGGACGGTACCATTTATCATGAAATTCGTGCACATCCTTCAGGGTTGCGCCGGTTATATCCTCCATGGAACCTATGACCTGCCAGTTGTAGGGATGTCCCTCCGGATAAAGGAGCTTGCCGATCACATAACCGGTGTGGCCGTAGGGGCGGTTGTCCACCATCTGGCGTTTTTCGTTCGTAACAACCCCCTGCTGGTTGACAAAAGCCTCCTGGGTGAGGGTAGGGCTGAGGAAACCCAATCGGTCGGATTCGAGCCACAGGGCCATCTCCAGGGCATTCTTGGGAAGAACCTCGAAATAAATCGTCCCATCATTGCTGGTTCCGCCGTTTAATGTGCCGCCGGCTCCCTGGATCTTTTTGAAAAACTCGTCCTGACCCACATGCTGGGATTCCTGGAACATCATGTGTTCAAAAAGATGGGCAAACCCGGTCAGTCCCACTTCCTCGCGGTTGGACCCCACATGAAACTGCAGAGCCACAGCTACGATGGGATCGGAGCGATCCTCGTGGAGAACCACTTCAAGCCCGTTGTCCAGAGTGTACTGCTCATACGCTATTTCCAGTTTTCCCGGAGCCCCGGTCTTTGGGGCACATCCGGATAGAACCAGAAAAGCGCCTAGCAGCGATAACGTCAAGATCATAAATCGAATTTTCATTGAAGCCTCCATAAAATGCTGTTTTTTCTTTGATATTTCCTAATGGAAAGACCTTTATTGTAAAAGAAAAGACGAGTGTAAGTAAAGGAATAAAAAATGCTTCCAAATTAAAACACAGCCAAAAGAAAGGGGCTGATTTTCGGTTGACTTTATAAGCAGTATCCTAAAAAAGGAGCATCCCGCCCAGACATCCTGGGACGAGCTGACCAGGGAGAATCCCCAGATGACCGCCAGCAGACAAAGGATAAATATCGTGATATATTTCATCAGATCACAGAAACGCTTATAGTCCAGCTAAATATGATGTTCCCCGAATATAATTAAGCATTTGGAATTTCTCATCACACCTCCTCATTGGCGTCCATTTTATCTGAAAATCGGAGATAATAAAAACATAACTTTTCTTAACTATTTCTTGATTTAGTTAAGTAACTGTGATATTTTTTTATTACCATGTCAAAAACAACTCTCGCTGTTAAGGTTAATTACAAAACCGCCGAAAGGGTTAAACACTTCTGCAAAGAACGAGGGATAAAATACGGCTTTTTTGTAGAAAAAGCTTTGGAAGAACGTCTCGAGCGAGAAGAATTAAAGGAAGACCTTATAGACCTGAAAACCCTGTCTGAACAGGAAAAACTGGCTTTGTCTCTGAAAGATTATTTGAAGAAGCGGCGTGTATAAGATCCTTCGTCTCCCCCAGGCCCAGAAGGACCTGGATGATTTTACCGGAAAATATTTCCATCAAATAACAACGAAGCTCTCCTCATTGAAAGACAATCCGCGTCCACCAGGCAGCCTGAAGCTGACAGCACAGGAAGGCTATCGCTTAAGATCTGGTGACTATAGAATAATTTACCGTATCGATGATAAAGAGAAAATCGTCTTTATATATCGAATAAAGCATCGAAAAGATGTTTATAGGCTTTGATGCCTGTCGCTTTATTACTTGATGGTCAGCTTCAATATGCCCTTCTCACAGGCAGAAGAGATGAACTGCGGATTGCGCACCTCAGAAAGCTCCCGGTCCGAACTCCGACAAACTTTTCATATAGAAGTGCTACAGAGATAATGCCAGGCGTATGCCGGATTCCACTTCCCGCATGAGTTCAGGCGGCAGCTCGCCGGCCTTTTCCGTCAGAAGGGATTTGTCGATTGTGACCAATTGAGAAACATTGACCACGGATTTTCGTGGAAGACCGCCCGCTTTTTTGGGCAGAGCCACATTTCCCGGCGCCAGGGAAAGCCGTATATTCGAAGTGATGACGGCGGCAACCACGGTGCTGATACGGCTCCGGTTGAAATCGTCCGATTGAACGATAAGAAGAGGGCGTATAAATCCCGGCTCTGAGCCCATCGGCCTGGGCAGCCCCGCCCACCAGATTTCCCCGCGCAGCATCACCACTCCTCGTCAGGAAAGGAGGCGGACTGCATGGAGTGTAGAGCCGGATCCAGCAAGGATGATTCCTGGCTGTAAATCTCGTTGAGCACTGCCGTCACCCTATCGTGTTTGTGCTTTTCTATAAAATCCGTTAAGGCCCGCGTGAACAGTGCGCTCCGGGAAATCCCCAGTCTTTTCGCCAGTTCTTCGGTGGCTTTGAAAATTGAATCAGGCATGGACACGGCTGTTTTCATACAAACAGGGTATAACAAAAGTTATACCCTGTCAATCCTTCCTTTACTAAGGACGCATAGATGCCGGAATATTCTCATAGTATATGACAATCTAAAAAAAGCTTCCTCACCCGCCATCCTATCCAATGAACAGGGCCATCCTTCTCACGGGATTAAAAAATATTCCTTTATAACTCCAAAGGTTGCAAACCCCCCCCGCTTTCTCTTAAAATAGACCTTCATTTTCATATAGTCACAAGGAGCCGTCATGGCAGAAAGAACATTAGCCATAATTAAACCCGACGCGGTTAAGAAAAAAGCCGCCGGCAAGATCATCCAGCGCATCGAGGAGGAAGGCTTTACCATAAGCGCCCTCAAGATGCTCCACATCACCAAGGAAGAGGCCGAAGGTTTCTATGCCGTCCACAAGGACAAGCACTTCTTCAACAGCGTAACCGATTTTATGTCATCCGGCCCCATCATAGTCATGATCCTCGAAGGCAAGAGCGCGATCAATCACTGGCGCAAAGTCATGGGCAAGACCGACCCTGCCATGGCCGAGCCCGGCACCCTTCGCCATTCCTACGGCTTTGACATCCAGTTCAACGGCATGCACGGCTCTGACGCCCCGGAGACCGCCGCCTTCGAAATCGGCTATTTCTTTAAAGACGAATAAAACAGGCACAATCCGCCTTACCCCTAAGGGGGAGGGGTTAGAAACACCCCTTTTTTCCCTGTTTTTCAATTTTCCCCCGCTTATACGACTAAATTACTGAAAACGTTGACGTATGAGGTGGAATTATAGAAAAATTTCACGCCCCACGCTATATGGGGTTATCTAGGAAAAAACACAACATGATGGGGAAGTCTGCATATATC
>CBDVEQ010000100.1:0-10183 GCA_965373045.1 uncultured bacterium
GCCCAGGTAATTGATGATAAGGAAGGAAATTTCCAGTACATTAATAAAATATATGCAGAAATGTTTGGATACTCCTTAGAAGAGATGAAAAAGCAATCAATCCAATCGCTTGTTTATCCTGATGATGTTGAAATGGTCATGAAATATCATAGTGGGCGCATTTATGGAAAAAAAGTTCCATCAAAATATGAGTGCCAGGGAGTCAGAAAAGATGGTTCGATTATATGTCTTGAAGTGCATGCTAATGCTCTAAAACAGGGGAGAAAAATTGTAGGGACTCGCTCGTATTTATGGGATATCACAGAGCGTAAGAGGGTAGAGAATGAGCTTCAGCAGACATTAAAGAAATTACGAAAAGCCTTGGGAAGTATTATCAAGGTTGTGGCGTCAACAGTAGAAGTGAGGGATCCTTACACAGCAGGTCATCAGCAGCGAGTGGGGGATCTTGCTCGTATGATAGCAATTGAGATGGGATTGAAAAAACAGATTATTGATGGAATCCGTATGGCCGGAGCTATTCATGATATTGGCAAAATAGCTTTGCCTGCAGAAGTTTTAAGCAAACCTTCCACTCTATCTGCGGTTGAATATGAGCTAATTAAATGTCATCCAAAAATTGGATGTGAAATATTGAAGAATGTAGAATTTCCTTGGCCTGTTGCAAAAATTGTGTTGCAACATCACGAAAGACTTAATGGTTCTGGTTATCCTTTAGGGCTTTCAGGTAAAGAAATTATTATTGAGGCAAGAATTTTGGCAGTAGCTGATGTTGTAGAGGCCATGACCAATCACCGTCCATATAGGCCAGCTCTTGGTATAGAAGTTGCCTTTAAGGAAATCGAAAATAATAAAGATATTCTGTATGACCCCAAAGTAGTTGACGCTTGTATAAAATTATTCAAAGAAAAAGGATTTAAGTTTAAAACCTGACAACCCCCAAATTTTATTGCCAACTCCACGTGTATATATAAATTCCTTCTTATTCTGGTTTTATATAATTTCCTTGTCAAAATTCATTAGGACATGGCTCGGGCAGATGTTCAAAATGTTTTAATTTTGGTTTTTTTTATGTTATATAAGAATTGATCCCATGATTGAAAAATTGGAGGATAAGAGTGTGTGATTATCAATTTTCAGATCATATCGATGGGCATATTCATGTTATGAAAGTTTCTGAAACCAGCAAATTATATGAGAATCTGACTGAGATACGATCTGTTCAAGCCGGTATAGTCTGTCAATATGGAAATAGTGTGACCAATAGTAATCCTGCGGGGTTTGTTATGAAATCAAGAGATCCGGGAAGGTTCTATATTCTGGCAGGGTTGGAACACTCCGGGATTTTATTTGGGGCGAAGAATGTGACCCCACTTCTTGAGCAGCTCCATATACTCCATGATATCGGAGTAGATGGGATCAAACTTCTTGCTTCGAAAACTACAGAGAGAAAGCGGCTGGGGGTGCCGTTGGATTCACCATATTTTTCAGAATTTTTTAAAGAATGAGAAAACATGGGAATATCCCTCCATTGGCATGTGGCTGACCCAGAGGAATTTTGGAAACCTGAAAAGCTTCCGGAATGGGCCCGTGAGAAAGGGTGGGGCTATGATAACAGCTATTTAACAAAAGAAGATCTGTATGATGAGACCTTAAATGTGCTGCGCCGCCATCCTTCTTTACAGGTCGTTTTTCCTCATTTCTTTTTTCTTTCTGCGGATCTGCAAAGAGCCAATAAACTGCTTAATGAGTTTCCACGTGTGAACCTGGATTTGAGCCCCGGAATCGAGCTTTTCTACAACATGTCCCTCAAAAAAGAAGAAACAAGGGAATTTTTTTGTGAATTTTCCGATCGCATCCTTTTTGGTACAGATATTCTGGGATCTCACTCAATCGAAGAAATGAAAATAAGGGCTGGGATTGTTTACAGATTTTTAACAGAAGATAAAGAGTTCAGGGTGCCGGAAAGAGCGGATTTTCTTCTTGGTCAGCCTGGTGATGGAATCATCCGCGGGCTTCAGCTTCCAGGAGGGATCGTCAATTCCATTACTATGAACAATTTCCATCGGATTTTTGGTCAGCTTCCCAGTTTATTGGATGTGCCGGCTGCCCGGAAGGAAAGCCTCCGCCTTGGAAGGATCGAATCCGAAGTAAATTCCATTTCCATTAAGGAAACAGAAGGATATCGGGCTGATGAAAAATTGGGGAAAATTACAATTGCCTCACCCGTTTGATATTTAAATCGATCTCAATTTTATTCTTGTTCTCGATCCCGGTTGCTTGAATATGAGGCAGGATTTCTATCATGTCTGTCCCCGGTTCTCCGACTTTGATCGTATAAAGCCCCTTTTTAAACACTTTGGGATGAAAAATTCGAGAGTTCACCCGAATTGTATAGAGGATCTTTTCCGTCTGTTCATCGATGATTTGAATCACGGGATCGCGTAAGCCGCTGATATTCAGGATAGGCAGATAGGCCTCGGCTTTTTTTCCATAGTTATCAGCTTGTTGAAATTCAACAGGCCATCCAGGGTAGGGTTTGGCCTCAGGATTGGAAGGATCTTCCCATCTTGGCCAGTTTTCATACACGATCTTTCGGGTTGATCGGAAAAACCGTGCTATGCCGTATCCAGGAGACCGGTCATGGAGACGGGAAGGCTCTTTTCCCGTCAAAGCAGGATTGGAGACTGCATGGACTGTTATCTTGTTTCCGAAACCATCTTCGAATTCACCAGTATATCGAGGCGCTTCTGGTTTCCTGTTTTTTCCGGGGATATTGGGATACCAGCGCCGTGGCCAAAAGTTGGCGATAGATGGAACACACAGGGCATAAGAGGCATCGTTCCAGTTATCGATGCCGTATTGGATCGTGCTTCCCAGGTGCTGGTCCCCGCTGATGTGAGCAGCGAATCCCTTCCGGATAATTCTTATAGCCCTGTTTCTTCCGGACTGAGGCCATCCGTTGGAATCCATGTCTGCAACAGGCCAGTCATTGTCTGCGTACTCTCCGGCTTGTAAAAGAGCAAGATCCGGGATGACGGCTCCGCTTTTTGATCCTTTGGGAAGTGTGGCTACATTGGAAAAAAGTGTTTGTGATAGAAGAACTTTCATCCATGTGCCTCCACTCCAGTCTGCTGCCCATTTCTCGAGAAATTCCAACTGGCGGTCTCCAAGCAGTTTGGCTTCCGGGACATCGGCTTCTATTTTTGGATCAAATATCGGATTTTGATACCATCCGTTCCAGATCCAGGCGTTGGGAAGCAGAGGCTTGGGAGCGGATTTGAATTTGCGGTCTTCGATAACTGCAAAACTGATGCCTCCGTAATTCATCTCGCAATAATAAACGCCGATCCCCTGAAGAATGGGAGTGGGGTCATATGGGTCGGGAAGGTGGCTTGTCTGAGTTCTTTCGACCATGTTGACAAATTCAGGGGAAAGTTTATAGCCGCCTGTATCCTGAGCTTCAGCGCCGCTTAATCCTTTTTTAGTCGCTTTCCCTCCGGCACCCCATAGATTTCCGTGAAAAACATCATGATCATCAGGAATTATAACAGTTGGGATATCTGCAGTCAGGTCACGGAAAGCCCAGCACCAGAGATACCACTTGTAAAGATAATCCAGAAAGGGATGGGTGATATCAGCTCTGGTCGGGCTGGCTCCTTCATAGACCTGATCTCCGCTGAAGAACAGGACATCGGGATTGTGAAATGATACATGTTTGTTAATATCCGTATGGGGAAACCAGAGCCCTTTGTTCCAGGGAAAAGTCGTTCCGTCCACTCCTCTTTGTGCATTGTGATTTCCGGTGAAGGCGGCCAAGATCATCTCTTCTTTGTTAACAGGGTCATGGCGGATGGTTCCTTCCCGGAAATAAGTCTTTGACCGGCCTTTTCCCAGTTTGAGAGCATAACTGACTCTGTAAGGGACATCTTTACTAGCATCCCAGTTGTTTATGCGGAATGTCGCTGTGAAACCTGGATGGAACACGGTTGTCACACCTCTTGTCTCCCATTTATTTCCGTTTAAGGACTGAAGTTCCACCTCTAAATTGTCCATTTCACTAATAGGCATTATCTGGGCTGTCAGCTTCAAGATTTTTTTGCTCAGAGTGTATTGAGTGCTCAGGATCGGGCCACAGTTACGCTCTTCATGGATTTCAAACTTTTCTCCTGACACTGTCCAGTTTTTAAACCAGAAACTCCCGGGATGTTCCCCTGTTCCAGGATGGGAGACAAGCGACACATTTCCGGTCAGGCGATCAGATGGAATGGATTCTTTCAGAAATAAACGGCTGATAATTTTTCCAGACCTGGAATCGCGATTTTCCAGCTTTATGGAGTATTGGCCATCACGATAAGTAGTGATCATGTGCAGTTCCATTTGTTCTGAAAGATGGGATTCCGAATCCTGCCTGGCCAGATGGAAATTTGCTTTTTCGAAATCCCGGATAAAAAGTTTTCCCTCTCCATCTACTCCCAAAAAAAGGCCTCCGCCCTCGCCATAACTGTGATGGATAAGAGCTGCCGCCCTGTAATCCATTTCCGCACCAGCCCCTACAAGGAAGCCTGCTGCAGCATCCCCGGGCGGTTTTATATTCTGTTCCATGACACCCCAAGTCACGTTCATCTGAAAGTTTCCATCTGTTTGTCCAAGTCGCCGTGTCAGAAGATGGACAGTGCGCATAGGCTTTTTTTCCTGGGCGGTTAAGCATTCTAAACGTCCGTCCCGAATGCCCCAATCATGCAGGCGGTTGGCCCAAAAATCCGGGCCGACCCAGGAACGTTCCATCTCCAATGGCCAACTGCTTTTAAATTGGTTTTTTTCTCCGGCTGAAGAACAGGATAAGAGGTACAGGGCGAAAATCATGAAGATACCGAATAACCAATAAAAAAAATCTTTCTTTTTTGTCATTGTAGATCCACAAATTTTAATTTAGGGATAATCCCATGATCTCAGACAGCTTATTGGCAAGCTCTGTGTTGTCAAAGTAGCTGTTGAAAGATTCTGCTCCTGTACCCATGGCAAAAACCGGCACAGGGCTGCCTGAATGACGGGTGGTGGCCCAACTGATACCGGCCTTGCTGTTCAGGATCTTTACTGCAGTGAATCCAAAAAACCAGCTTTTTGAATTCTCCATGGAGCTTTTGAGTTCTTCAAGTTCCTTTTTTGAGAGAGATAAAAAACTTTTTTGTTTAGCATCCGTGCTTAACACGTATAAGCCGAAATATTTCTGAACCGCTGGAAGCAGATCTTCCAGTTTTCGTTGATCCTTGTCCATTGACTTCCAGTAGGGCCTTGCGATCTTCTCGTTAAACAGGTCCAGGGAGATATTCTGATAAGCCAGAAGTTCGATCGAAGTTGGATAGACCGGCCTGTCTGAACGGAGAGTCATTCCCCCTGTTTCATGGTCAGCCGTCACAATGATCAGTGTTTCCTTGGGATGTTTCTTGTAAAAATCAATGGCTTCCTGAATAGCTTGGTCAAAAGCCAGAACTCCTTTTATAGTGGTTGCTGCGTCATTGTCATGACAGGCCCAATCGATCTTTCCCCCTTCAGTCATGATGAAAAATCCTTCGGGATTAAAAAGGATGTCTATGGCTTTCCGGATATAGGCTGAAAGCGGGAGATCGAATTCAGTCCTGTCGATCTCATATGGCATGGCTTGAGCGCTGTCCAGAATTTCGTTAAAAGCGATGACTTTTTCTGCTCCGGCCTTTAATTCTTTAAAAGCTTTTCTAGTAGTAATGACCTGAAATCCGTTTTTTAGGGCCATCTCCATGACATCCGGTTTATCTCCCTTTCTTCCTTTAGGGAAGAGGAGGCCACCGCCTCCGAAGAAATCAAAACAGCTTTGTGCCATAGAAACAGAAATATCATAATATCCTGAACGCGCAGGTACATTCGTATAAAAACAGGCAGGTGTGGCATGGTCCAGAGATACATTGGAAATTATGCCTACTTTCATTCCCGCAGCTTTTGCCGCGTGAGAAATAAGCCTGTAGGAGATCTCCTGTTTTTCATCCATGTTGATGAGCTTGTTTCTGGTCTTGTGACCGGTAGCCATAGCAGTAGCGGCTGCCGCAGAATCGGTGAAAAATGAGTTTGAGGAGTGGGTCATCATAAATCCCTGGACCGGGAATTGTGTGAAGCGAAGTTTTTTTATGCCGACCGTTTTTTCAGATGTAACTCCCAGAAACATCTGCGCAGCATGTATCTGGGAAAGGCCCATCCCATCTCCGATAAAAAGAAAAACATATTTGACTGGCTCCGGCCCGGTACTACAGCTTGAAAGGACAATAAAAATCAATATTAAAATGGATAGAAAAGAGATTTTTTTTATTTCTGTAATATTTTTCATCTATTTGCCCTTATCTCACGGATATAGATATTCCGGAAGTGAAGAGGGGTGCTGTGGGCCTGGAGTTCGATCTGGCCCAATGAGTAGATCGGTTTGTTCCGTTCCCAGTAGTTTTCCATAACGACATTGTCTACGACCAGGACATTGTTCAGGTAAACCGTAACCCGCTCGCCGGTTATTTTAATGTAAAATGTGTTCCAATCCCCCACAGGATGGTCGGCTTTTTTTAAGGGTTTGCCCGGTCCTTGCTTGTTGTTGTACAGGCCGCCTGATCCTTCAGGCCACTGGGCCGGATCCCATATCTGGACCTGGGGAGAGCCCCTTAGGTAAATACCACTGTCTCCTTCATGCTCTATTTTCCAGTCGACAAACATCTCAAAATCACGGTAGTCTTTTGCTGTGCAGATGCTGTGTCCTTTTCCGTCAAAAACAAAAATACCATCAAACGCTTTCCAGTGGGAGCGCATATAATTGTCCGCTTCTTTTTGAGCTGATTCCAGTTTATCAGGTGTCATTTTTGCCCGGCTTACGGGATCACCCACAAGTCCTTTCCAGCCGGTGAGATCCTTTTCGTTAAAAAGGAGTGAAAAACCCGAGTCTTGCAGAAATTGTCTGATGGATACATTTATCCGTTTCTTTTCTTCCGGGTCTTCAATTGCCCAGGATGCTTTCTTCAAGGCAAGGATTGCATCTATGCCTGGTTTTTCCTGTTCGTTTCTTTTTCTTGCTGTGATGATCCGGACTGCAGCGCTGGCTGCGGCTGCTTTGAGGATCGGGTCTTCCATATAAGGACTTACCATCTCTGCGGATTCTTTTATGGGGACTGCAGCAAGCCCTTTGAAGATCAGCTTTTTTTCTTCGTTCTGCATGGGGATGTCCAAAACTTCCCTCAGCATTTTAAGCTTTTCTTCCGGTTTGATGTTTGCTTTAACAGCAAGTTGAACATAACCTTGAACGGCAAGATAGACAAACTTCCGGTTCCCGGAATTTCGGCAGATAGTCAAAAGGTCATCTGCGGCGTCAAGTGCCGGCCAGCTTGATAAAGCGACTACTGATGCGGTTTGGACTTTTATATCATCACTGTCCAGATGTGTCTTTATGATTTTCAGGGCATTCTCTCCGCCTGTCCGGGGGAGAAGCTTAAGAAGATCTGCCTGCTTTTTCCCCGAGCATATTTGAATCTCTGATATAATGGCTTCCGAACGATTATCGCTGTCTTCTATTTGATTTGCGCAGGCGGTTACAGCATTCAGGATAAGTGTTGTTTCAGCGCTTATTGTGGATTCCTGGAAAAGTTCCAGAAGGCGGGGAAGATCTTCTGGGTCAGATAAATATGTAATCCCTTTGAGAGCGGCCAAACGGACATCTATGTTCTCGTTTTTTGTGAATGAGAACACTTTGTCCTTGTGTTCGACGGCCAGTTTATCAGTCAGAATGTCGATCAGAGCGGCCTGTGCCAGTGGAGGAACATTATCTATTACCTTTACTACATCCGGTACAACCAAATTTCCTGGCATCATCAAAAGGGCCTGCTTAAGCGCTGTGATCTCATCGATATCTGTTGAGTTGAGATGAGAGATCAGAGTTGGAAGGGATCTACTGCCCAGAAGAAGGATCGCAGCCGGTATCGCGGCCATACGCACTGCTTTTTCCTTACTATTCAGGGCTCCGGTCAGAAAATCTTCTGAGCCAGGGTCTTTTCTCTCTCCGAGCATGGCGATGATTTCCGCCCGGATTGCCGGAGGACCGGATATCGCTTTCTGGATCCACGCCTTAGTGGCTTTCTTCCCGGGGATCATGGAGGCCAGATTAAGCGCCTGTCCCCTCAGATCGTCATTTGGGCTGTTCATGGCATCAAGCAGATCGGGCAGAGACCTGTCACCCAGATTATCGACCAGAAGATCTAATGCAAAGCAGGCAATATGTCCCTCTGCATGAGTTGTATAATAATGGATCAAACTGCGGGCGATACGGGTACTTAGGGTTCTGTGGCCTGATTCGGCCAGCCTGTTTGCATAGAGAAGGTAGAGAGACGGAGCTTTGGAGCGTTCATAAGAAGATGTAGCCAGATCTACAAATCTGAGTATTTTTTCAGACGCAGGGTCTCCGATATTCGCAAGTGCAAATAATACGACCTGACGAAGGTTAATATCGTTGCTGGTGGCGTGTTTCCGGATTTTTTTTACCGCAGACATACTGCGCAGTTCACCCAAAGATTTGATGATTGTGATGCGGTTTTGACCGGAAGCGGACCGGAGAGATTTGAGCAGGGCTTTTTCCGCATCTTTAGAATGGATTGTCACAAGCGCCTGAGCAGCAGGTTCATAGAGGACTGCATGATGCAGTAATCGGCTCAGGATTTTTATTGATTCTTTTTTTCCTACAAGCTGTAACTGACGGATAAGGAATGCTTTTACACTGGGATCGCCTGGCGACTCGATCGCTTTTATCAGGCTTCTGGAAAATAGTATACGATTTTTCTCCCGTCCCTTCTGTCCTGAATATACAGCCAGACTGTTCACAGCAAAACGGGCCTTGGAATCATCCGCAGTGCCGGGAGGAACGAGCCTGGAAAAAAGGATATTTATACCTTTAGGTCCCAGTTTTAAGATTTTATTTGCCAGTGTATCTCTTTCTGCAGCATTAAAAGCGGGATATTGCTCCAGGATCTTTTCAACCTCTGCTTTCAGTCCCGTGGATTCGGGGGAGGAGGAAACCAATCCCGGAAGAAAGGCCAGCAAAAAACAGAGAGTGATCACTATTTGTTTTTTTCTCATTTTGGTTTTTCCGAACATAAGTTTATCCTTAAAGATGCCATGGGGCGCGCATGGGTTGATGGATATAACGATTGGCTTCAGGGTCATCAATGAAAAGCTGCTTGACCGGGTCAAACCTCAGCGGTCTTCCCAGACGGACTGCGATCTTGCGGAGGTTAACGATAGTGCATGAACGGTGAGCATTTTCTTCATTGAGAGCAAATGTTTTACGCTTTCGGACGGCTTCAGTGAAATCCGTTACCTGGGGCGCCGAATCCGGAAGAGCTGCGACCTTCTCCCGAATATTAGGGATGTCGGATTTAAATCCCCTGTATAGTTTTCCCTGCGGGCCTTCGATAAAAGGTGCTTTTAAGTCCCTGTTTTCTCCATCCAGTATGATCTCGCACCCGTCTGCATATTTAAGACGGATGCGCCGCCAGGAAAGGCATGCGTCAGGATGCTGCTGGGGACAGTCGGCTTCGATCTCGACCGGGCTTGTTCCGTCTTTCTCAAGCAGGTACTGGACCGGGTCCAGATAGTGCATGCCCATATCGCCAAGTCCGCCCCCATCGTAATCCCAGTATCCTCTGAAGTTGCTGTGAACACGGTGGGGATGATAGGGTTTGTAGGGTGCGGGTCCCAGCCAGAAATTGTAATCAAGCTCATAAGGTACGGGCTGAGGTTTTAAATAGGTCTTCCCGTGCCAGTAGAATTTCCAATTGAATCCTGTTGTTTCGCTGACCGTTACCTTGAGAGGCCAACCCAGTATCCGGCTTTCCAGTAATTTTTTTATGGGTTTGACTGTACTTCCGAAATTATAGAACTGTTCGCGAAAACGGAACCACGTATTGATCCGAAATATCCGGCCGTTTTTTTTAACGGCTTGCACAACTTTACGGCCTTCTCCGATAGTACGTGTCATGGGTTTTTCACACCAAATATCCTTTCCCGCTTCTGCCGCGGCAATAGAGATCAGGGCATGCCAGTGTGGAGGAGTGGGGATGTGAACTATGTCGATGTCTGGTCTCTGAAGAATTTCTCGAAAATCCCTGTACCCTTTGACCCCTGGGCC
>CBDVEQ010000101.1:0-10143 GCA_965373045.1 uncultured bacterium
A
The DNA here is from genome assembly GCA_965373045.1 of uncultured bacterium. Lineage (GTDB taxonomy): Bacteria > Acidobacteriota > Aminicenantia > Aminicenantales > Aminicenantaceae > DAOVDI01. The sequence continues at coordinate 2 of CBDVEQ010000101.1, forward strand.
AATTATAGATTTCCCGTACCTGAAGGAACCCGTCTTCTTTATCCTGATTTTCAAGAGAGAGGACCAAAGCAGATCGATAAGGCAGCACCTCATCAAGGAAGCTGTGGCATGCAAAATGCAATATTCGATATTCATCAGGCTTTAGTGACTTGACAACCTGTTCTTTAGCATTCTTTCCAACACAGACTTTGGTCATCACACCAGGAAACTTTTTTGCGATCCATTGGACTTCTTTTTTCCCGTATTTCAAAGGGGAAAAATCAAAGCCCGAGGAAATGTATAGATCTCTTAATATTTCAGATGCGTCTTTATTTTCTTTACCGCCCGCCCCTGCATCCAATTTATAAAATGGGCTTCCGAACGCCAGAAGAGTTTTGGCCTGCCTTACTTTGTTCTTTGTCTTGAGCAAATAATACAAGGATGATGCAGATGGAGCATAGGAAATCTTGAACTGGTGGATTAACATCTTTTTGTTATCATCAGAACCTTTTGAATTCATAATCAGAGTTTCAAATGGGAGATAATATAAAACCCCATCCGGTATAATAATGAGTTGGTCCAAATCAGACAACCCCTCTTCTTCCAGAGGAAATAAAAATTCTTTAAAAAGTCGCTCTGAGGCTTTTATACCTTTAAATTCGGATTCCGGCGGATCTGACAGCATTTTCAGATATGCCCTGAGAGAATCCTGGATCTTCTTCCTGGCTGGAAGAGCAAAAAGCTGGTACCTGTCAGATGTAATCACAAAAAGATAAGACCTGTTTATCCCGATATAATACTCAAACACAGCTGTTTTTTTATCCAAGATCTGTGACTGAAGGTCTGAAGGACGGCAGAGCTCAGGAGAAACAAGGTCAGCCACTTCAGGATTTCTGACCCGGATCCGGGAGAGCCACTGCATGTACTCATTCTCGGCTTGAATCAACTGATCTTTGATCTCTTCTCTTTGCTGACTATTCAGACCAGGCATAAACAACGATTTCTGTAGAGAGGAGATATAAAGAGACAATCCGGCCTCTTTGTCCCTTGAATTAGAATCCATCCTTTCGAGAAGATCGATTTTTGAGGCAGCGATCATATCCAGAAATGATCGGGCTTTTGCCCTCTCTACAAAATAAAAGATCTTTTGCGCCCATTCCTGTTCCTTTTTTTTTATATACATATTAAAAGTCAAGTCGATCAAAGATTCATAAACTTTTAATTTGTGTTGGATGTAGCCGGTCTCATATGTATCCAGCAGCATACTGCTTCGGATATGATCAATAATATTGATCGCATCTTTATACATGTCCATAGCTTCACGGTTCATCCCCATAAATTCAAAACATTGGCCCAACTGCCACATCGCTTCCCACAATATATTGTTGCTTTTAATCCGTTCCCCTATAACAATCGCCTTTCTAAAATAAATCACTGCTGTCTGAAGATCTTTTTGATGGAGATAAACAGACCCGATATTATTAAGAATCATTCCAGTAGCTTCGATATCATTGACCTTCCTGCCCTTACTTTGAGCAAGCAATAGATTCTCTTTGGCCCTGCTGTAATTTCCAAGGTCCATATAGACCGTTCCAATGTTATTTAAAACCTGGACTTCTGTCCTGTGGTCTTGATCCTTTTGAGCTAATCTCAAGCATTCCTCATAGCAAATCAGTGCCCGCAGCAGAGTTTCCCTCTTTCCCGTCTCTGTACTCTTTCGGACATAAGTTGAACCGAGATTGTTGAGGTCAATGGATATCAATTTGTTTATGCCCAGCTGCCTGTCTATGTCCAGGGCCTGGTTCAGATAGGAAAGAGCTTGATTATAATACCCGATCTCTTTATATATAAGACCGATGTTATTCAAACAGCTGGAAATCTCCTCATTATCCTTTCTTTTCCGGGCAATGGCCAATGCCTCCATGTAATAACTCAGAGCTTTGGAATAGTCGGTGGTTTTCCAGAAATAAAGGCCGAGATGATTCAGACATCTCCCCTCTTCTCTTTTATGGTTCAGACTGCGTGCCAGATCCAGAGCATTTTCATTCAACTTCAGAAACATGACAAGCTCATTCAGATCCCAATAAGAAATACTGATCTGACGCAGACATTTCAGCTCGTGTTCCCGGCTCATGACTGCCTGTGCGATCTTGATCGCCCGGCCGAAGCTTTTTATGGATTCCTTGGCCTCTCCTCTGTCCCGGTCATTTTTCGCTTTATCATAAAGAGGATAGATGTCCATGATCTCCCTGCATTTTTTCTGAAAGTCAGGATAAACCAGTTCATCCGCAAGATAAAGAGCTTCGGAGTAATATTCAGCAGATGTTTTTATGTTTCCAAGATTCCATTCAACAGCCCCAAGATGCATAAGGCTTTCCATTATGTTTTTTCTGTTATTGGATAACCTGGCCTGATCCAAGCTAGCCTGAAAGGCCTTTTCCGCTTCTTCAAAATCCCCTTGTACAAATAAAAGTTTTCCATTCTCAACAGACTGCCGGGTCATATTGTTGGCGTTCAGGCTCGTGGACTCCTGGACAGAAAAAATATTAATAACCAAAATCAAAAGGAAAATAAAAAATTGAATAAATCTTTTCATAATCTTTTTCCTGCACTATTTATAAAATCTTTTGACACCATATTTTATCAAGAGGCGCAAATATATGACACATCGGTTGCATTTTTAAGACGTATAAACTAACATTTTATTCTCACATTAAAGGAAAAAAGAATCATGAAGAAGTTATCTTTAACAGGTTTTTTAATATTCTGTCTATTTTTAATCTCTCTGGCAGAGGAACGTCCCCGGATCCGGCAATTCGGAATTGCCATTGGAATCCTACAACCCGGCTTGAACAACGCCATTACTGACGTTGAAGGAGTAAAAGTCGGTCATATCACTTTAATAAAAGGAGCAAATATCCGGACCGGCGTTACAGCGATCCTGCCTCACTGCGGAAATATATTTCAGGATAAAGTCCCGGCGGCTGTTTGCATTGCGAATGGATATGGAAAACTGATGGGTTCAACACAGATCGAAGAACTGGGAAATATGGAAACACCCATAATACTCACAAACACACTCAGCGTTCCCGTAGCAGCCAATGCCCTCATCTCCTATATCCTTTCCCTGCCCGGTAATGAACAGATATTTTCGGTCAATGCTGTTGTGGGTGAGACCAACGACGGAAGGTTGAATGATATCCGGGGTCGTCATATTACAGAAAAACATGTTTTAGATGCCATTAAAAATGCTTCCTCCGGTCCTGTAGAAGAGGGGGCTGTCGGAGCAGGAACCGGAACTATCTGTTTCGGCTTCAAAGGAGGGATCGGCACTTCCTCAAGAAAATTACCGGAATCCAGAGGAGGATACACCGTGGGAGTTCTTGTCCAATCGAATCACGGAGGAATTCTTCGCATCAACGGTTTCCCAGTAGGAAAGGAATTAAGAACTCATGTCAAAAAAACTCCTTTGGAAGAAAATCTTGAAGGGTCCTGTATGATTGTTGTGGCTACGGATGCCCCGCTTGACAGCCGCAATCTCAAGAGACTGGCAAAACGGGCTCTCCTGGGCATTGCTCGAAGCGGAGGATATTATTCCAATGGAAGCGGAGACTATGCCATCGCTTTTTCAACAGCAAAGAAGGTCAGGATCCCTCACAGATCAAAAAATCAGACTATTTCTTTAGAGATATTAAAAAATAATTACATGTCTCCGCTGTTTCTCGCAGCGGCCGAGGCAACAGAAGAAGCCATCTTGAACTCCATGTTCAAAGCCAATCCCATGACTGGAAAAAATGATCATCATGTTAATGCCCTGCCGCTTAAAATGATCAAAACCCTTATGAAAGGCCTTTAAAAGTGATTCAGACCATCGGTATTCTTGGAGGCATGGGGCCTGAAGCCACTTCGTATTTCTTCAAACTGATCATCCGCAATACCCTGGCGGAAAAAGATCAGGAACACATCCCTGTTTTGATCTACAGTAATCCTCTCATTCCCCCGCGAACCGATGCCATCCAAAAAATAGCCCCGGATCCTGTTCCCTTTCTCCTTCAGGGAATAAGGACGCTTATACAGGCTGGAGCCGATTTTTTTGTTATGCCCTGTATGACAGCTCATTACTTCCTCCCAGATGTGTTGAAAGAAGTAGATTTTCCTGTTGTCAATCTTCTTGATGAATCCGCAAAATGGGCTCGAGATATGCTCCCCGGACTTAAAAAGGCCGGGCTGATATCAAGCATGGGGACCCTTAAAACCGGTCTGTTTCAAAAAGCATTCAGCCGATTTGATTTTAACATCCTGGAGATGGATGACAAAGAACAAAGCGTGATCAGAGAAGCTGTCTTCGGTAAAAAAGGGATCAAAGCGGGCTTTATCACAGAGGGCCTCAGAGAAAAGACTATCACAGTCGCACTCAATCTGATCAGGAATGGAGCAGAGGCTATCATTACCGGATGTACGGAAATACCTCTTGTCCTCAAACAACAGGACATTCCTGTTCCTTTGATCGAGCCCATGGAGATCGGTGCCAGAGTCTGCATTAAAAAGGCGGGATTTAAAGTTAAAAATCCTTCTTTATTGACAAATTCGGTCAATTAGTCAATAATTCAGTTTATTCCAAACCTTTAGGAGGTGATTTTCCTTGGCTTTTGTTGTTCTAGAAAATGGAGAAAGTATAGAATCCGCACTGAGAAGATTCAAGAGAAAAGTCCAGCAGGAAGCGATCATTAAAGAGATCAAAAAGCACTCCGTGTATTATAAACCCGGCGAAAAAAGACGCATGAAAGACGCTCAGGCCAGAAAGCGGATGAGACGCCGCCTCAAAAGAGAGCGCGACGTGGATTATTGATGCAAATCATTTCCTTTTGACCTATTTATTCATATAACCTGGATTATTCACGGGTCGAGATTGATTATAAAGAGAGGATTCAAGGATTCTAGGGTTCGAGTGACTTAATTAATAATTATAAAGAATTGAAAGTTAGGAAGATAATTTTTAAAACACTTATTAAATCGTTAAAAAGAAATGCGCTTGAATCCTTGACCCCTCGAATCCTTGACCCCTTTTTTTTCAGGTTATCGGCAGTTTTTATGAATAAAGCAGGATAATAATTTTGTGCCTATAGCAGAATCATCCATCCAAAAAAAACCTCATTGGCTTAGAGTCCAATTTCCTACCAGTCCAAACTTTTTTTATGTTGACCGCCTCCTTAAAGAAAAAAATCTGCACTCCATATGCCAGAGTGCAAAGTGCCCTAATATCTCAGAGTGCTGGACCCATAAGACCGCCACTTTCTTGCTCCTGGGCGATGTCTGTACACGCAACTGTGCATTCTGCGCGGTAAAAACAGGAAAGCCGGAACCGGTTTCTGAAAATGAAGGATCACGAATTGCAGATGCAGTTTCTGCCATGGGCCTCCAGTATGTTGTCTTGACTTCAGTAACGAGGGATGATCTGCATGACGGGGGAGCATCTTTTTTTGCTGAAACCATCCGCATATTGAAGAAACATGCTCCTCATATCAAGATCGAAGTCCTGATCCCTGATTTTAACGGTCAAGTTCAAGCCTTGAAAATTGTTATCGATGAAAGACCTGATGTTCTCAATCACAATCTTGAGGTTCCCGAAGTGCTCTATCCGTATATCAACAGAAAAAAAGAAAACTATGCCAGCTCTCTTCATATATTAGAAGAGGCGAAAAAAATGGGATCAGTCACTAAATCCGGTATCATGCTGGGTCTTGGTGAAACCGGAGACGACGTTCTTCATGCCCTCCAGGATCTGCGGCGCATTAATTGTGACCTTCTGACTATCGGCCAGTATCTGAAAGCCACTCCAGAAAACATAAATGTGAAAAAATATGTTTCGCCGGAAGAGTTCGAGCGATTAAAAAAGAAAGCCCTCAGCATGGGCTTTATAGATGTGGAAGCCGGTCCTCTGATCCGCAGTTCGTATAATGCCCATAAAATGTACCGGTCTATCCAGAAGGGAGTTGTCTGAAATGAGGTTTTTTCTATTCACCGATATCCACGGTAACAAGGAAGCTCTTGATATTGTCCTGAAATTCGCGGCCCAACAGGATATTGACCATTATCTTTTTCTGGGAGACATAGTAGGTTACGGCGCCTCCCCAAATGAGGTATTGGAGCATATAAGTTCGCTTTATCCGATCACAAAAATCCGCGGCAACCATGACAAGGCTACTTGTGACCAGAATCCAGTCGAATCTTTTAACCCCATTGCTGCTAATGCTATCCGTTGGACCAGAAACGCTCTTAATAAAAAGAACCGAGCTTTTCTAAAAGAGCTGAAGAAAGGGCCTATTGTTGTTGATAAATTATTAACTATCTGCCACGTAGCTCCTTTTGACGAAGATTTTTATATTTTCGGAGAATTTGATGCAGCCGAAGCTTTCCTCCATTTTGAAACAACTGTTTGTTTTTTCGGTCACACCCACTTTCCTTATGTTTATACAGAAAAAAATCACATTGTTGAAGGCTCGCACATCTCAGGCGATACGAAAACTATCTCCCTGAAAAAAGGAACCCGGTATCTGATCAACCCGGGATCTGTGGGGCAGCCGCGGGACAGGAACAACAAAGCATCATGTGCTGTCTACGATACGGATAAAAACAAAATCACCTTTTTTCGCTTCAAATATGATATTGAAGCCGCGCAAAGGAAAATTCTGAATGCTAGTCTTCCTGATGCTTTAGCTCACCGCCTCTCCATCGGCATTTAATCCGAGTTGGAATAATATGCCGCAACACAGTTAGGTATAGGTTTTTGATCCTTTCCAGGATGATGTGTCAAATGAGTATTTGAGGCCTATTACTTCAACCCAGCCAGCCTTTTCTTCGCATCTTCGACTTCTGAGAGGCCCGGATCGGCGTCTTTCCAGAGGGTAAGGAATTTTGTGTAATGCTCTATTGCTTTTCCCTTCCAGCCTTTCTGCTCATACAGCTTGGCTAATCTGTAATGATACTTAGGGTGGATAAGACGACGGTCTGGTTTTTCAGGATCGAAAGTAATAAGCCGCTCGTATTCGGCAATGGCTCTGTCTATATCACCTATCTGCTCATAAGCACGGGGTAAAATGTCCTTCATAATGGGCAAGTTATACAAAATAAACGAAGAATAATATCCCATCGATTCTGGGCGAAAAGGAGTTTGTGCCATGAAAACGGCGATAGCTTTTTCGGGGGATCCAGTTTTGAGCTCCAACTCGGCACCCAAGAATTTAATGTAGTATGCCACCCAATCTTTCCGGTATAGCGGCATCCCTTTATGAAGTGATTTCATCTCTGCCAATATCTTCTCGGCTGAATCAATATGCCCGGCTCTTAATTCTAAAAGCCCCAACAGAAAGTTATATGCTCCCTGATAGTAAAATTTTCTTTCGGGATGATATTTCATGAAATCGTCAAGCCAGGCTTCGTTATATTTGCGGCTCTGCTCAAGCTCTCCCCGGTCATAATAAATAAATGCCTTCATCCAATTTATAAACGGCAGCCCCCAGGCATCCCCTGGTTCTGATAATTCTTCGGCTTCACGTAAATAAAGATCGCAATCCTCCAGACTCCCCAACCAGTAGCGGTAAAACCCTTTAAAAAGATACCCCTCCCGCCTGATCCCAGGAGGAGTTACGGCAATAAACTTGTCAAACCATTTCAATGCCTCTTCATACTCTTCCTTCAAGAGATGGATATACCCGATAGCAAAATTGGAAGAGTCAAACTCAGGTTTAATCTCCAGCGCGTCTTTGTAGCTTGCCGTGGCCTCATCCAGCCTGCCCTGCCAAAAATATGCTTCAGCCAGAGAATCAAGAGGATTGGGCTCTCCTGGGTTTACAGCCACATATTTTTTGAAATGCTCAACTGCCTTTGTAAAATTCCCCATATCGAGATATAAATAGCCTAAATGATTGTGGACCATCCCAAAGTTGGGATCCAGCTCCAGGGCTTTGTTATACTCTTTTATGGCTTCATCAATAGCTCCCCTATTCGTGTAATAAAACCCCAGAGTGAAGAATATTCCTTTTTCCTTAGGAAATTTTTCGGCCCTCTGTCGGAGGATACGGTGCCATTTTTCTGAATCCTTCTCTATCGCGCTTGCATAATACCCCTCGATACGGAGCCTCTCCTTTTCAGTTGCCTTGGGCGACAAAGCTTTGGCCCTTTTAAGGGCAGTGTCTTCCGCTTCAATATTTTGAAGATTTACATGTGATGCAGCGAGGTAGTAATAAGCCATGGCAAAATCCGGGTCAAGCTCAACAGCTTTTTCAAAAGCAATCCGCGCATTATCGTAATAGAGCTTTCGGAAATTCTCCTTTCCTTCTAGATAATATCTGTAAGCTTCCATGGAACTCGTCGTGACATCGGCCAGACTCGACTCGGTGGATCCTACGTCCTTTCCTGCCAGGCCTATACCCCCTAAGATCTCCCTGGTCAATTCATCGATCTGACTATTGATAATGCTTGAGGCTCCTTCTCCTTTTGAGCTGGCACTTTTAAGAAGTTTTTTGCTTTCCACATCCAACACTTTCACATCTGTGGCAAAGGTCTCTCCGAATTTCATGTAGCTTCCGATGACAATGGCTTTAATACCTTCCATCCGGCATAAATCGAAACCGAGCTGCCTGTCGACGACTTCCACATCCTTTTTTCCCATCTGCTCAATGAGGTCCATCATCCGCTCGCAGGTGGCAACATAGAGCTCGCTTCGCCGCTCCAAGCTGGTAATCAAAAGGTCAGGAATGGCCTTTTGTAAATAGTCGAAGGCTTTATCCCCTGTCTGATTCTCAAAGCTTATGACTGCTATGGAGTTTTCGATCTTGGGAGCAGCCACGAATGCCTTTTTCGACCAGGGCTGCCAGAGTATCAATCCCACAATGACAATGGCCGCAAAAACAAGGATAGGGATCAATATCTTTTTGGTGGTAAAGGTGACGGTGATCTGCTTGGAGGTCGTCGATCTGGAGACAAAGATTTGACTATCCGTTGTTGGAAGACCTTGCTCGATCTTTTCGAGTTCGGATCGCACTTCTCCTGCGCTCTGGTAGCGGTTTTCCTTCTCCTTTTCCAGACATTTAAGGATGACTCCACTGAGATCATCCGGGATCTGCGAGTTGAATTCTTTTGGGTTTTTAGCTGTATCACCCTTATGTTTCATAGCGATAGCTAAAGGAGTTTCTCCTTCAAAGGGCAAACGACCTGTTGTCATCTCATAGAGGATGACTCCCAAGGAGTAGAGATCCGATCTCTGATCAACGTCCTTGGCTTCTGCCTGTTCGGGAGACATATACTCGGGTGTCCCAATCATGATTCCAGAGCCAGTAATACCTTTGCCCTTTAAAGTTCTGGCAATTCCGAAGTCCATGATCCGAGCATTGCCCTGGTCATCAATCATAATATTGTTGGGTTTGAGGTCGCGGTGGATAATGCCCAGGTTATGGGCTTCTTCCAGTCCTTCGCAGATTTGCTTGGCTATGGAGATGGCTTTTCCTGATGGTAATTGGCCCACTCTTCTAATAAATCTCTTCAAGTCTCCACCAGAGACATACTCCATTGTGATGTAGTGCTGCCCTTTTTCCTCACCCAGGTCGAACATCCCGCATACGTTCTTGTGGCGGATGTTCCGGGCTGTTGTTAATTCGTTCTTAAAACGCTCTATGGTCTTTTCATCAGAGGCGATTTCCGGCTTGATCAGTTTAAGTGCGATCTCTTCTTTGACCTTCCGGTCCTCAACGCGGTAGACATTACCCATCCCGCCTTTGCCAAGTTCCTCGATGATCTCGTAACGATCTGCAAACAGAGTGCCGCGTGTCAAAGCTTCGACTGGAGTTTCGAGAGTCTTGGTGAAGGCGGGCTGAGATTCTTCAGCGCCGGTGAGAGATGTCGCACACTCCCCGCAGAACTTTTGTGAGTCAGGATTCTCGCTTTTACATTTTGGGCATTTCATATGCAGGTTTCCCTTTGCGATACGAGGATAGGATATAAATTCTTTCAGGGGGCTGTCAAACAAAAATGCAGTGATCCTGAATATTTTAATTCCTACAGGTTCCTAGATGATTCACAATTTCCATGAACTACCCGGGTTCCCGGATGGTTCACAAGTCGATATGCACGGCGTGGCGCATGAAGCCGTATTCATATACTGCGAA
>CBDVEQ010000102.1:0-10073 GCA_965373045.1 uncultured bacterium
TTTTTGTTTTTACTTTTTTTACCCGGATCAGCTTATTTAAACAAATTCGCTTCCCGCTCATGTCCCATTTTTCAATCTTGTCTTGAAAAGTATTAGCAATATAGACATTCCTTTCTTTATCTATTTCAATGTCAGCCATATTCATCATTAAAGGTGTTTTTTCCTGTGCATATTGGAGTATCTCTTTCACCTTTCCTTTATTATCGATAAAAAGGAGCTGTCCTTTTTTATCTACATTTAAAGTCACAACCGCCATCAATCTTTCTCCGATAATCTTGAATGAAACCACAGGGAAAACAAGCGGAATCCGCCGCTTGTATGACAGATCCGTGTCAAAAACCTGTATCCCCTGTTGATTCTGGTCTGTCACATAAAGCAGGCCTTTTGAAAATTCAAGGAGCCTGGGAGCCATAAACTCACCAGGCCCCTGTCCTTTTCTCCCTCTCTTCCTGACTAACCTGCCCTCAATGCTGAATGCCTTCAATGAATAATCCATAGTATCGGTCAGATAGATCATGCCTTCACTGTCCGTAGCAATTCCGACCCACTGGTATATCACATCATCATCCAGGCTTCCGATCGACAGGACCTCCTCCAGTCGAATTGTTAAATCACCCTGCCCCCCTACCGCTGCAGCAGAAACAAACAGCAAAGCCAACACAACACACAAGAACTTCTTGAATTCGATTATTTTCATGATCTATCCTCCCATACACTATGACGCATTCACGTCTGTCGCTTTCTCAAGATCCGTAGAATTTTCCCCTTTTACCTCTTGATGTACTTCAGACAGAACAGATACCCATTGAAGCAATACAGATACCATGGAACCCCGAGCATTTTAGCATCTTCAAGACACATGAAAAAAGCCTTTTCGCAATTTCCCCCATAGGAATATGACATTCCAATACTGAAGAGTACCAAAACAAGAAGACAGACAACTACCCACTTTTTTCCGTAAGATAGTAATTTTTTCCGCATCTCTCATTTCTCCTATTTAGCTAGATAATAATTCAGACAGAATGAATAACCCATTAAACAACTTGCGGAAAAATAAGCAAAAACTGTAGGATTTAGACTGAATAGTCCGGCTAATGCCGCATTAAGTATGCATTTCTCCAGAGCTTTTTCACACACGCCTGCTGTGAGGGCCTGAGGGGTTGCCACCATAAAGATCAGCAGCAAAATCACTCCTGTTAACACCCATTTTCTTTTTTTGATAAATTTTGAATCGAACATTGTAACACCTCCTTACACATCCATACAGCAAATTACGTGCCACAGAAATGTTAAAAAGGGGTTTCTGTAAAGTAATGATATTATTGAAGTTATAGTATTAACAAAAAAATATTTTGAACACTGAAGTCAACGATCATTTCCTTCGATGACAATCTTTATTTCCTCTGGATTCCCGCCTTCGCGGGAATGACGTAAATTAAATGACCTTGGGCTAAGCTGCTTTGGGCTTTGGGCCTCTTTTGCTTTTATTTTAAATATTGATCGATCCTCTGGACTGTTCTTTGTCTTCCGATCAATTCAAGAACCTCAAATATCCCAGGGCTAACCGGCATTCCCAGTACCAGCATCCGGATGGAATGAATGAAAAAAGCTGCCTTGACCCCTTCTTTTTCAGCTCTTTCTCTCACAACATTTTCAATATCTTCTGCTGTGAATCCATCCATTACCTTAAAATCCGCACTGATCTTTGGTAAAAGGTCATTTAATCTCTCATCTCTTAGATGTTTGTCCACACCCTCACTGTCAAATTCAAAATCGTCAATCAGGAAAGGTCGCATCCTTACCAAAAAATCCTTGATGGAACGGCTCCGCTGCTTAAGTAGATCTATAACTTTTATTGTCCATGTTTTCTTCTCCCCATCCAGAGCAGAATTCCACAACCCGGCTCCTTCCAGCATCCGCCTTACAAGCGGGAAAAGATCCTCTGCGTTCATCTCTGAGATAACGCGGCCGTTCAGCCAGTTCAACTTTTCTTCATCATATACAGGGCTTCCTTTGCTTAATTTTTCCAAATTGAATCTCTGGATCAATTCCTCTAGAGAAAACAGGAACTGCCCTTCTCCCGGAGACCAGCTCATCTGGGCCATAAAATTCAAAAAAGCAAGAGGTAAATATCCCTCGTCTCTGAATTGAAGGATGGATTTCACACCATGCCGTTTGCTGAGCTTCTTCTTATCCGGTCCAAGAATAAGCGCAATATGGGCAAATTTCGGCAGACCGGCCTGGAAGGCCCGGTAGAGCAGGATCTGTTTGGGCGTGTTTGAAATGTGGTCATCCCCCCGGATTACATGGGTTATTCCCTGCTCTATGTCATCCACAACTACTGACAGATGATAGGTCGGCAGTCCATCTCTCCTCACTAAAACAAAATCTTCCAACATTCGGCTTTTAACAGTAATGTCCCCATGGATCATGTCTCTGTACCTGAGCTCTACATCGGGAATAAAAAACCGGATTGCTCTGACCTTTCCCATATCTTCAAAAGTCCGCTTTTCCTCTTCGCTCAGGTTGAGACAGTGCCGGTCATAAACCCATGATATTCCTCCATCCGGAGATGCTTTTTTTCTCTGGCTGATCTCTTCTGAAGAACAGTAACAGTGATAAGCAAGCCCTTTTTTTACCAGCTCCTCCGCCCTCTGGATATATATCGGAAATCTCTTCGATTGAAAGATCGGGCCTTTATCCCAGTCGAGCCCCAGCCATTCCAGCCCTTTCAGGATCTCATCGATCATTTTTTCGGATGAGCGCGCCTTGTCCGTATCCTCAATGCGGAGAACGAACTCGCCTTCAATTTTCCGGGCATAAAGCCAATTGAGAAGAGCGGTTCGTGCTGCACCGATATGAAGAGAACCGGTTGGACTGGGGGCAAAACGGACACGGATCATTTATGTTAATATATCATAAATTGAGGTGAACGTAAAAATTTTAAAAATATTGACTTTCCGTAAAATATCCGTAATATATTAATGGGCTATCGAGAGATCGATTGAATTTCTAATTATTTTTGTTTTTTTGCATTAATGAATTCGCCAAGTTTTGAATTCAATAATTGCCAAAGAACTGCAGGAAAAAAACGAATAGGTCTGTGCATCAGATGAACATTTTAATTATCTCAAATAATCCGTCTGACTGCCGCATCCTTTCAAAGATCTGTAGAAAAATTGCTTCTGTGCATACGGTCACAGAACTCTCAAACGCCTTCTCCTTAATAAAATCCCAACCCATACATACCCTGATCATCGATCAATCCATGGCTGACTATACACAATTCTATAAGTCCATTGATCCAACCACAAGTATCATCATCATCGGAAGAAACCCGAAGCAGATTGAAGAACGCGCCAAAGAATGGCCTCTGAACCAGTTTGTTGATTTTCTTCCGACTCCAATTACTCCATTGGAAATAAACGGTTTTCAGCGGGCGGTTCATCTTGCTGTCCAGCATGCCTTCATGAAGAAGATGTTGAAAGAAGATCAGCTTTCCTCCTCCCACAAAGAAGAAGCCATTTCCAAGGCCTTTTCAAAAATCAAAGATATCAAACGTTTTGTTGAGAAAAACGTTCTCACAGAACTGGAAAAACATATCGCCCTTCAGACCAAATACATCCGCTTCAAAGAAGAAAAAAATAAGATCGAGAATATTCTGAAAAAATTGCATAAAGCAAGCGATGTTACAAGCCTGCTTGACATCATCCATGATGTCAGGGATATCATCGGTTCAGAAAGCATCTCCATGTATCTCATTGAAAAGAGCGGCACACAAATGCCATATCTTAAACCACTGGTCTGGAATAATGCCGCTTTGTCTCATCCGGATTATTCCAAACATCTTGTAAACCTGGATGCTCAGGACCTAACTGCTATTGTGTCTAAAAAAGGCCGCGGAATCCATACATCTATTGATACAATAGACCGAACTTTGATCACACGGCATATAAACCTGCTGGACTTTAATTTAAAGAGCATTCTCTGCCTCCCTCTTAAACACAACAACAGAGTTATAGGTGTCATCGAAGTCTACAACAAGATAACAGATGATACATTTTCAGCCAAAGATTTCACGCGAGATGATCCGCATTTAATGCGTCTTCTTGCCGAGCATATCGCGATCGCTATTACAAACTTGAACCTGATCCAGTTCGATGCCCTGACAGGGTTGTTCAGACCAGATCCTTTCTTTGAAGCGGTTATTAAAAAACTTCGATTGGAAAAGAAAAGAAGGCAGGAAGATTCTGCCTACGCACTGGTTATGGGAGACGTGGATTGGTTTAAGAAATACAATGACCGCAACGGTCATGAGGAAGGAAATGAGCTTCTTCGGGAGCTCTCAAACGTCCTTAAATCCTCTATCCGTGAAGAAGACCTGCTCTGCCGATATGGGGGAGAAGAATTTTTATTTTATCTTACAAAGATAGAAGACATCAAAGAAGCCTGCCAGCTGACAGAACGGATCCGGAAAAATGTTGAGGAACATTATTTCAAATACCAGGAGTTCCATCCGAGAAAAAATCTGACTATGAGTTTTGGCGTTACAGTATTTTCCAGAGACAGCCTTGGGCCTTTTGATTCCATTACTGCTGAAAAACTGAAAAAGATCGTCATTGAGGCGGACATGGCCTTATTAGAAGCCAAGGAAAAAAAGTCTGCCTCATTTGATTCAACAAAAGAAAAAATGACCACTATTTCTAAAAACATGGTCTGCGCCTATCATTCTGACAAATTTCCGAATACCGGTCTCATCACAGCCTATAAAGAAAAGATCGCAAAGGAACAACGAAAGCATAAAAGATATTTCACCTCTGCCATGCTGATCCTTAAAAACACCCATGGCCCTGAGATCACCCGAACGATCAACCTAAGCCTGGGAGGAGCAAAAATCCCTACAGATGTTCCTTTGAAGCTCTTTCATACTATGGATCTGATCTTGATCCTGGGGAACAAAGCCTGCCATATGAAGGGAAATGTTGTCTATTCCTCACGGGTTGAAGGCAAAGAAACAAACTACCACACAGGCCTGAATTTTAGTGATGTTTCTATGGAAGACAAAGTTAAGATCGAGGAATATTTCTCATCTCTTTCCTAGCTTGTTTCAAGCTCATTAATGATCGAGTCCAGATACATGGCCGGCGGGTCTATCTTTTCATAATAGGAATTTTTCAGAGATTTTGCATAATCATCAAAGGAAGAAAAATCTTCCTTATCGCTCCAATTTTCCATGCTTACTTTTTCCAGAATATTCTTCAGAATGTCGACATTGAGTATTTCTATTGTGTATTTTGGAAGGGAACAGGCTTCTTTTTCACACATGCGTATGACCACCAGCATGAGCTTTCTAAGCACTTCCTGATACCTGATAATGTCCTGTTTGATAAAAAACTGCTCTTTAGAAGACTCTGTCTTCGAAAGCTGTTCATAAAGTTTTTTTGCCCCTTCCAGGCTGTTAGCCAAGGTTGAGATCAAACATTCTCCGTCTATGATGACCTTGTTGTTCTTTTTAAAGTAGCTCACATCTCCATTGTCTTCCGTACAACTTCCTTTTCTGTACTTTTCAAGAGCTTTAAAAACTTGTTCGAAATTGGTATCGTTCTTCCTCTCATTCAGGTTTTGAAGTTCGCTTAGAACATTCTCTTCAACTGACGGTTTTTCAACGTCTATCTGCGGCGTACTTTCTTCGACTGTTTCGATATCCTTCTCAATTTCGGGTCCATTCAAATCTTCAACAAGCTTGATCTCGGGCTCGTGGACCGGTTCAGGTAAAGGATCGATTTTTTGCTCAATATCAGTCTGTGACTCAACTACTTCATAGTTAGCCGGGGGCTCTATTTTCTCAGGGACCTTTGGCTCCTGAGTTTCATTGTCATTCTGATCCCCCAATAATTCTTTGATCTTTTTCAGCTTGGTCAACTCCTGTTCCAGATCAAGGCCCACTTCTTCTTTTGTCTCTTCATTTGGAATGAATGTGGTGATCCCATATTTTTCCTGTAGATCTTTTTTGATTAAAGTCATCCTTTCTCTTTCATTAGATTTGAAATCCTCCACCTCACGATTAATCTTGCTGATAGACTGCAGTTCATCAAGTGTTTGAGTTGTTAATGATGAAATTTCACCTTGAAAGGATGTCGCTTTATTCAGATGTGACTTTATTTTCTCTTTGAAACCAGTCCTTTTTTTTTCAAACTCAATAAGAAGTGACCGATAGGTGCTCAGGCCTTCTTTTTCTCTGTTGTGTTCATTCTCGATCTGGTCAATTCTTTTTTGAGCTTCTTCCTGTTCCTGTTGGATCTTTTCCTCCAGGGATCTCGTCACTTCTTTCTTTTTCTTCTCAAGGATATCAGCTAATTGATTTTCGATCTCGCTAACGACCGTATCCGTATCTGACCGTAAATCATTGTCTTCAGCCATCTTGATTCTCCTCTTTGCTTTTTATGTTAATATGCTTCATGAAATCTGTCAATTCTCCTATTTCTATTATCCAATGTATCTTATTTTCCCAAAGAACAGTTTTGTATTCAATCGCCTTCCAGGACTATTAGGGGGGTGAATTTTGTTTACATTTCTCTCACCCATATGGGGGATAGAGTAAAAGAAAGGATTCGAGGATTCAAGGGTTCAAGTGCTTTTCTCGCTTTTCTTCTTTACCCTTTTCAATAAATAAAGTATAAAAGAGAAAATAGTTACTAGGAAAAAGTTGTGAAAAAAAGTAAAAAAGTCCTGCTCGCTGAGAAAAATCAACGAATCCGGTTGCAAATATCCGGATTTTTGAAAAAGCAGAAGATACAAATTGAGGAAGTCTCATCTGCCGAGATGGTCATGGAACTATTAAACCATACTGACAGCTATGCTCTTCTCATCCTTGATCTTGACAACATCCAGGCAAACGACATGGAAATTTTGCGCAGCATCAGGGATCATGACCGGCAGATGGATATTTGCATCCTAGGACTGGATAAAAAACCGGATCTTGCTGTTTCTCTACTTAATAAGGGTATTATCGATCACGTAGGCAGCGTCTCCAACATTGCAGGCCTTTATGCCGCTGCAATAAATGCTATCGAGAAAAGACATCTATTCGATGCCAATTTGATCTTCGACCAGAGATTAAAACAATTAAAGACAGAGCAGAAAAAAAATCAAAGACAGGCATCCAATCTCGAGGAGATCTATGACTCGACTCTTGAAAACCTCATGACGGCTCTGGATATCAGAGACGTCGAAACCTTCGGACACTCAAAAACCGTTGCAAAATACAGCCAGGTCCTGGCACAGATACTGGGCATCAATGACGAACAAAAGCTGGATAACATCCGTAAAGGAGCTCTCCTTCACGATATAGGGAAAATTGCTATTCCTGACTCGATCCTTAAAAAACCGGGCTCTCTATCACCAGGGGAATGGATAAAAATCAAGCTCCACCCTTCTCTCGGGTTTGGCTTGATCAAAGAGATCAAACTTGTTAAAGAAATTGGAAATATAATTCTTTACCATCACGAACGGTATGACGGCACCGGTTACCCCGGCCGCAAAAAAAAGGACCAAATCCCATTTGAAGCACGTATTTTTTCTTTAGCCGATGCCCTGGACGCAATAACCTCACACAGGCCTTATCGTGACAGAAAGAGTTTTTCTTTTGCCAGGGAAGAAATCCTGAATAATTCCGGGACCCAGTTTGATCCCGTTATCGTCAATGCCTTCAATTCACTGGATCTTAAAAAATGGGAAAAGATCCGATTCAAAACGACAACACTGCTACCGTCATTTGAAGAGATGCTTACGCTATTTAAGTAAAAAAAAGCCTCCCTTAGCCTTTTTTTGCTACAATAATTCTAGGAATCCCATTCAAATCATGAACGCTTTCTATCCGGCTCCAACCACTGCCGAAAAGATTCATTGATCTATCCTTCTGTCCCCATCCGATCTCAAAGATCAGGTAACCCCCCGGTTTTAAATATGCACAGCTCTTCCGGATAAGGATGGATATCGCTTCCATCCCGGTCCTGCCAGAAACAAGCGCTTTTTTCGGCTCATAGCTTCTGATCTCCTCCTGAAGTGCGTCCCATTCAAACTCTGCAACATAAGGAGGATTGGACAGGAGAAAATCACACCGCCCCTCAAGACCCATATTTTTAAGAGGTTCAAACCAGCTTCCACGTATGAACCTGATATTTTCCACATCCAGAGCCCGGGCATTTTGTTTTGCTGTTTTTAAAGCGGTCCCAGAGACATCGGTTGCCAAAACCTCAAAACCAGGCAGCTCTTTTGCCAGAGACAGGGAGATGTTTCCACTTCCGGTTCCCAGATCCACAATAAGGCCTTTCTCCCCCCCGGATAATTGGATCACGCGTTCAACTATAAGTTCGGTTTCTGGCCGGGGTATGACAACGTTTTTATTTGTATGGAAGGAATTTGACCAAAAATCCTTCTTCCCTAAAAGATAAGCAAGTGGAAGACCTTTAAGCCTTTTAGCTATTTGCCTGCGGAAACGCCTGAATACTGCCCTGGAGACGGTCTGTTCAGGATAAGCATGGAACTGCGCCTCGGTTACAGATGCTGTTAACATAACGAGCAGTCTGGAATCCAGTTCCGGCATGGGAAGATCCTTGAGACGATCCTTCCCCTCTAAAAATAGGGATTGTAATGAGTTCATTGGATTAACTCACTCGCGGGAATGGACTTCAATAGACTCCTATTGCCTTTGATAATGCAGAACCAGCGCATTGATAAATTCATCAAGATCGCCATTCAGGATGTTCTCTAATTTATGAATAGAACGGTTCAGCCGGTGGTCGGTAACTCGCGATTGCGGGAAATTGTATGTCCGGATCTTTTCGCTTCGTTCTCCGGTGCCAACCTGTGACTTTCTGTTGTCAGAAATCTGTTTGTTCTGCTCGGATTGGGCGACATCCAAAAGCCGGGAACGCAGGATCTTCAAGGCTTTTTCTTTGTTTCTGTGCTGAGACTTTTCATCCTGGCAGGAAACAACCATTCCGGTCGGCTTGTGAGTGACCCGGATGGCCGTATAGTTGCGATTGACATTCTGTCCTCCAGGACCTGATGCTCCGAATGCCTCAATTTTAAGCTCTTTGGGATCGATCTTTATATCAACATCATCAGCCTCTGGCAGGACAGCCACCGTGATCGTAGACGTATGGATGCGGCCGCTGGTTTCAGTCTGTGGAACTCGCTGAACACGATGAACACCACTTTCATATTTCAACCGGGAAAACACACGTTTTCCCTGTATATTGATGATGATCTCTTTTAATCCGCCAATAGGAGAGTAACTGGAACTCATCACTTCAAAACGCCAGCCTTTATTTTCCGCAAAACGAGTATACATACGGAAGAGGTCCTGGGCAAACAAGGATGCTTCATCTCCCCCAGCCCCGGCTCGAATCTCCAAAAAAACATTTTTTTCGTCGTTGGGGTCTGTCGGGAGAAGCAGGATCCTGAGTTCCTCTCTCAGCTTATCGATATTCTGCTGAAGGTTCTTGATCTCATCCTCGGCCATTTCACGTAATTCCAAATCAGAATTCGCATCAGATACAATACCTCTCGAATCCTCCAGTTCTTTCTGCAGCTTTAAGTATTCGTCATATTTTTTGACAATGGGCTCCAACCTAGAACGTTCTTTGGATGTTTCTTTGAGCTTTTGATGATCAGAAACTAGTTTGGGATCGGAAAGAACTGTAAGGAGAGAGTTATACTTTTTCTTTATATCGTCCAGATCTTGAAGCATTAGCGCTATTTTTTAGAATCGCCATATCTTTTCCTGAATTTTTCTACACGGCCGGCACTGTCAATGAATTTTTGTTTTCCAGTAAAAAACGGATGGCATTTGGAACAGATCTCAATGCGAATCTCTTTAGATGTCGATCGAGTGATGAATGAGTTACCACACGCACAGGTCACTGTAGCTTCTACATATTCAGGGTGGATATCTTTCTTCATTTTGAACTCTCCTTAGTGGTGGTGTATTATAACAAATAAATCTCTCAGAGTCGATAAGAGTTTATTGGGTTTTTTGGGTTCATTGAGTTATTTCAATAAAATTTAAC
>CBDVEQ010000103.1:0-9974 GCA_965373045.1 uncultured bacterium
TGCCCGGAGGGTAAAAAGTTGCGATATATGAAATAAATTTTTAGATGATTGTGTTGATGTTTAAACGTATCGCAAATTTTTATGAATAAAGCAAGTTAGCAAGTAACAAGGAGGTAAGAATGTCAAAAAAAACAAAATCAGGAGACCAGCATTTGTCAAGACGGGAATTCCTGGGATGCTGCGGAATGTATGCAGCCGGAGCAACCGCTTTTTCGGCCTTGAATCCACCCGGAGCTTCAGCCCTCCCTCTGGCTGCGCACTCTGGAGTGCAAAAGATGAGAAAAACCAGGATCCGGGTTGTTCTGGCCCATCCATCATCCAAGGAGCCGTGCTGGCCGAATATCGGTTATGATTTTGAAGGCAACAAAAAACAGTTTATGATGGGACTCCGGAAAGGGTGTTCTGATGTGGAGTTTCTTCCTGTTACCGCTATGAAGGATGAAGATGCAAAAACCATTCTCAAAAAAGATGCAGAAATAGACGGATATATCGTTTACCTTTCGGGTTGTCTATGGGGAAGAGTTCCGGAAAAAATAGCGAATTCAGGAAAGCCCACGATTATGGTGGACAACCTGTTTGCAGGATCTGGTAAATTCTTGACCGGCTTTGCAAGAGCGAAACGTCAGGGTTTAAAAGTGGTCGCAGTATCATCGTCGGATTTTGCAGATGTCATCGAGGCTGTCTGTTGTTTGGACACACTTAACAAACTTCGCCTTTCCACAGCGCTGGTTGTTGGGGGCAAACCGGATTCAGCCATTGAAGATTGTTTCGGGACCCACATGAAGGGTATTGATTTTCCGGAGATTAGCCAGGTCTATAAGGCTGCTGACCCTGTGAAAGCAGGGAAATGGGCAGACAGATGGATCAAAGGGGCGGCGAAAGTAATAGAACCGTCCCGCCAGGATATAATCAAATCAGGAGCCATCTATCTAGCAATGCTGGAGCTGATGGAGAAGTACAAGGCTCAGGCAATTGCGGTCAACTGTCTCGGAGGATTTTATGGAGGGTATCTCACCGCTTATCCATGCCTTGGATTTATGCAGTTGAATAACGATGGTTATGTCGGTGCATGTGAAGCAGACCAGAGATCGACAATCACAATGATGTTGATGAACTACCTGACCGGCCGGGCGGGAATGATCTCTGACCCGGTTATTGATACATCAAAGAACCGGATCATCTATGCCCACTGTGTAGCTCCCACCAAAGTTTTTGGTCCTGACAGCCCATCGAATCCTTATCACATTCGCAGTCATGCAGAGGACAGGAAAGGGGCTTGCCCCAGGGCTCTTCTGCCACTGGGGGAGATGACCACCACATTATTGTTCGATGCAGGGAAAAAACAGGTTATTTTACATCAGGGTAAAACCGTTGAGAATGTTGATCTGGATATAGCCTGCCGGAACAAACTGGCGGTGGAAGTCAAAGGAGATGTCTACAAGCTTCTGGATTACTGGGATCTCTGGGGCTGGCACCGTGTGACGTTCTATGGTGACCTGAAGCGTCCGGTGTACCAGATTGCAGCCCTTCTGGGATTTGAAGTTATCGAAGAAGCCTGATCAACTGACAACTTCTTGTTTAGCGTCGTTGAATGTAACTCGTTTTCCAGTGTGCATGGCGGCGATTGTCATGCAGAGAGCAACAGAGTGGTCATATCCGGCGCGTATATCAGCATTGGGTTTCTTCCGGTTTCGGACGCATTCCATCCAATTTCGCATATGAGCGGTTGTAGCATCGTCTGAACCCGTGTTCGCGGTTGTGATTATGCCTCCTGCTTCAGCTATATCCATCTCAGGAAGCCTGTTTTCCTGCATGTTCATGGCGCCGGCCATTCTTTGTGTCAATCCGCCGTCAGGAGTGATCTTGTTGGTATTTAGATTCAGCGCGCCACCATTGGAATAATAGATTTCTTTCACGCCTCCTGCGGAGTTAGTCTGGCGGGAGGCATAGGTTACGGAAAATCCTTTGGACGGATCATCGAGGGGGCCGTAATCGAATACGGCTGTCAATGTGTCCCAATTCCTGCGGCCGTCTTTCCATAGGAAAAGGCCACCGTTGGCCACAACGCTCCGGGGCCGGGGCAGTCCGGTAAACCAATGAATAGTATCAATTTGATGGACCATCCACTGTCCGGGGATTCCAGAGGAATAGGGCCAGAAGAGCCTGTATTCAACATATTTTCGCGGGTCCCAGGGTTCGTACGGGCGGTTGATCAAGTAACGGATCCAATCCACATCTGCCTGCTTGAGTCCTTTGACAAGATGCGGACGGCGCCAACGACCGGGCTGGTTGACATTCCAGGTCATATCCACGGATACGATATCCCCGAATTTTCCGGAGCGGATAAAATGGTTGGCCTGAGAATAATTATTAGCACTCCGGCGCTGAGTGCCTATCTGGACGATTTTTTTTGTCTTCCTCACGGCTTTTAAGGCTCTGCGGTTGTCTTCCATGGTATTGGCAAAAGGCTTTTCTACATACACATCACATCCGGCCTCTACAGCCTGGATGCAGTGTATGGCATGTTGAAAATCCGCAGTGCTGACGATCACTGCGTCAACTTTTCCTGAAGTGTATAATTCTTCGTTATTGCGCATGGGCACGAGTTTTTTGTCTGTTTGCTCATTTATGAAGGCAATTCCTTCCTCTATTCGCCTGTTCCAGATGTCAGATACGGCCACAAGCTCAAAATTGAGGTCTTTAGAGCTTTTTAAGAACGCGGGGATCAAAGCATTACGGGCTCTGTCGGAAAAACCGACGATACCTACCCTGATGCGATCATTGGCGCCCAGTATCCGGCTGTAACTGGCAGCGGGCGCAGCCAGCGCTGCTCCTGCAACTCCCACAGATGCGGTTTTAATAAAACACCGGCGAGTTATATTATTGTTGGCCATATTATGTCCTCCATTGAAAATATTTGTGACTGGTGTTGGCTTACTGTGAAATATATTGTCAAACGTGCAGCGATTTATCAACATAAAAATCAAAATAGCACAAGGATTTAAAATGTGATAAACTAAGATCTAACTGAAAGAGAGGGTATTATATGAAAAAAACAGAACTTTTAAAAGATGGCACAAAAGTGACCGTGAAGGCTCTAACCTTGGGGGACCTTGATAGACTTATGGATTTTTATCAGGTGCTTCCAGAAAGAGACAGAAAATATCTCAGAGTGGATGTTACAAACAGGGAGATCGTCACGCAAAGGATCAAACAAATAAAAACAGGAAAATTCAAACGTCTGATCGCACTTCAAGAAAATAAAGTGATTGCAGACGGGACGCTGGAACTTGCAGATGAAGAGTGGCGTAAAGATCAGGGGGAATTGAGAATCATCGTCTCAAGACCTTTCCAGCATAATGGCCTGGGAACGATCATGCTGAGAGAGCTTTATTTTCTTGCCGCAAACGAAAATGTGAAGAAGGTTGTAGTTAAGTTTATGAGATCCCAGCATGAGGCGAAGAAAATATGCCTGAAGCTTGGATTTCAAGAGCAAGTCATCATCCCGGATTATGTTAGAGATATCAAAGGGAAAACACAGGACATGGTTATTATGACCTCGGACATGAAACATTTCTGGAATGAGTTAGAGCACTTATATAGGGATTCTGATTGGCAAAGGCACAGGTAGAAAGCTCATGAAAAGACGAGAATTTTTTAAGACAGCCGGGGCCGGAATGGCGGCAGCTTCTTTTTCAGGCGCAGCATGTGCTGTTTCCAGGGAAGAAAAAACTCCTAAGGAAAAACAGGCCTATCAATGGCAGTTGGGAATGGCGTCCTATACATTCCGGGAATTTAGCCTGAATGACACTCTGACCATGACCAAACGTCTGGGCCTGAAAAGAATCGCACTTAAGAGCTTCCATCTTCCTCTGGAAAGCACGGAGAGCAAGATCAGGGCGATCGCGGCTACGGTAAAACAGGAGGGATTGGACCTGTATGGCTGCGGTGTGATCTATATGAAAAGCGAGGAAGAAGTTCTTCGTGCCTTTGATTATGCCGGAGCAGCAGGGATAAAGGTTATAATCGGTGTTCCCAATCCGGAATTTCTTGAACTGGTCGACCAAAAAGTCAAGGAATATGATATCAAGGTCGCTATTCACAATCATGGTCCTACGGATAATCTCTACCCCACGCCACGAAGCGCCTACGAGCGTATCAAAGAATTGGATAAACGGATTGGCCTGTGTATAGATATCGGGCATACAAAAAGGGCCGGAGTTAACCCGTCCGAATCCGCAAAAAACTTTTCCAACCGGCTTATCGATATTCACATCAAGGATGTCACGGCTGCGGAAAAGGATGGAACTACTGTAGAGATCGGCCGCGGAGTCATCGATATCCCTGACTTTTTGCAGACTCTGATCAATATCGATTACAAAGGAACTGCAAGTTTTGAATTTGAAAAGGACAGTAAAGATCCTCTCCCTGGTGTGGCCGAATCGGTCGGATATATCCGTGGTGTGCTCTCGGTTATTTGAGATTTTTCATGGCGCTTGAGGTTAAAAACCTATCTCTTTATTATAAGCAAAAATGGGTTCTTCGTGATTTTTCACTTAGTTGCGAAAGAGGCAAAATCACTGCTGTTACCGGGCAGTCCGGAATTGGAAAAACCACTCTGTTGAAGTGTATTCTCGGATTCACGCAACCCGATAGCGGAGATATTTTTCTGGATGGGGAACAACTGACTTCAAAAACAGTGTGGGACTTTCGCCGAAGAATTGGGTATGTCCAACAGGAGCCTGTCCTCGGTACAGGAATTGTCCGGGATATTCTTCGTCAGCCGTTTCTTTTTGAAGCCAACCGTCATTTACAATGGAAAAACAGGCAGGTTGAGGATCTCTTCGCAAGTTTTCTGCTGGAACCGGATCTCTTAACAAAGAGAGTTCCCACGCTGTCCGGTGGAGAGAAGCAGCGTATTGCCCTGATCTCTGCCCTTATACTGGAAAGAGAATTCTATCTTTTTGACGAGATAACATCTGCTCTCGATGAACTTACAGAAAGGGCTGTCCTGTATTATATTGAAGGACGAAAAGACTTAAGTATTCTTGCGGTGACTCATAATAAGCAGTTCCTGTCAATAAGCGACAGTGTATTCCATATGGAGAATTCAGAGGAAAGGAAAAACGCATGAGATTATCAGCCATTAATATTGACACATTGGCTTTGCTTTTGGGTTATTTACTGTTGATCGCCCCTATTTTCTTCATTCTCCACTTCAAGATCAAGCTTAAGAAAAAACTCTTGGTCTCTTTGATACGCATGACCCTTCAACTTCTGTTTGTGGGATTGTACCTCCAATTTGTCTTTGACCTGAATGCGTGGTGGCTGAATATTCTCTGGCTTGTGGTAATGCTTGTGGCGGCGGATATATCCATGCTGACAGCAAGCAACTTACGATTGCGAAAGTTCTCTCTCCCGATTTTTGTTTCACTTCTGATAGGGACTGGGCTTCCTCTGCTGTATTTTATTGCAGTTGTCTTAAAGCTGCCGAATATTCTGGATGCCCGGTACTTTATTCCTATTGCAGGCATGATAATGGGAAACAGCTTGCGGGCGGACATCGTTGGTTTAAGTACGTTTTATTCATCCATTCACAGCAGCGAGAAAGCCTATCTTTTTTCGCTGGCATCAGGGGCATCTCTAAATGAAGCCATCAGGCCGTACTTGAGAGAGGCTTATTCCGCCTCATTGGCTCCAACAATTGCCACCATGTCCACGATCGGTCTTGTGTCTCTTCCCGGAATGATGACAGGGATCATTCTGGGCGGGACAGATCCGGGCGTGGCTATTAAATATCAGATCGCCATCATGATCGCTATTTTCACAGGGACAGCGATTGCTGTCATAATGGGGATTCTGTTAACGGTCAAGACCAGCTTCACTAAGTTCGGCACCCTGGATACAGATATTTTCAATTTGAAGAATATGGGTTATCTGGATTAAATTAAGATTTCTTTTTTGGGACCCGGAACCGGACAGGTTTTAATTTATCGGTACAGGAGATATCCAGGTTTTCAATTGTGCCGCTTTCCAAAAACTGTTCCTGTATTTTCCTGACACAACTGCCCCCAACTCCGTGTGCCCCGGGCACGACTAGATGAAGGCTGTTGGGTAGATGACTTGCTGCCTCTTCTCCCCAGCGGGGGGGCGTGACCGGATCCAGAGTGCCTGACAGCAGCAGCGTCTGGACATCCACGCTTACCGGGTCGCCATAATTATCCGGGATGTCAGACTTGGGCCAGAATTCGCAGACCGCTTTCTGCTGTCGAACACGGCCATCTCCTATAAAGGTGTCAGATGTAAATTGAACGATTTCTTACTCGGAGATTCGGGCCAGATCTTCCGCGCAGGTCACACACAGAAGCATTCCCACAGCCAGTAATTGACGGATTCCCCGGTTGCTTTCCATTCCTCTTTGAGCAAACGGCTCGTAATCCCCTTCAAAGGCGCGGTGGATCAAATAGGGGACCTGTCGAATGGACATGCCGTTATACATCATTGTGCGGAGCCCCTCTGCAAAAGCGGCTTTGTGGAGTTTGACCGGGACCCGTTCCTTGGTCTCTGGATGTGTTATGGTCACATCAGCGGATTCTTTTTTAAGCCTGTCCAGGATGATGTGAAATTCATCTTCAAGATTGGGATAAGCGGCAAAACATTTCGGGTCGTTGGCGCATTTGGCCATGAGAAGACGGATGGACTCTTCTGCATTTGGAGCATGAAACAAGGGGTTTTTAAACGCGATGGGAGCAACGCCGTTCAGAACGGCTGTTCGGACGGTCTCCGGGTGCTGTCTCATGTAGACAAGCGCCATTCGTGTCCCGTAAGAACCTCCCATGAGATTAATGGTGTCATAACCGAGGGCTTGTCGGATTTCATTCAGGTCATCCGCAGCCGAACAGGTTGAGTATTGTGTCAGGTCATAATTTTTCTGAAGTTCCTGTATGCAGGCGCGGAATGCCTCCAGGTTAAAAAGAGGGTCAAGGTATCCCTGCAGGTTGTCATCACTCGCCGGTAGTTGGCAGTCGAGCTTGTTGTCGCCGCTTGTACCGCGCTGGCTGACCAGCACGATGTCCCGTTTTTTCCGGATCCAGGAAGATTTGTACCTTGGTGCATAACCGGTTACATCGGCGCCTGGTCCGCCTGCCAGAGCGAATAATGGATCCGGTGCTTTCTCCTTTCCAGTGGCATGAAGAATGATCACATTAAGATGAATCATGCGGCCAGACTGGGAATTCCTGTCCTCGAATACCGCGAATGTCCCTGTAGATGTTTTAGTCTGTGTTTTTGGATCGATCTCTGTTTCCAGGGAAAGGCGGCTTTTCAGGATTGCGATATCAACTGCAGGGGTTTTTGATGTAGTTTCCTGGTATGACTTGCCGCATGTAACAAGCAAAGAGAAAGAAACAAGTATCAGAACCAGATAGATCAGATTTTTTTTGCTGTGGATATTTTTCATAATGACATTCTTATATCAAAGAGAAGAGTATTTGTGCAAGAATCCGGGCAATAAAGTTTGCATTCCCAAAATCGTGATGAAGGTTAATAAAGGACAATAAATGCGGCTCTTATGGAAAGGGCCTCGCTTTTGTGTTTCCCATCCATCACTTATCCTGCTTTATTTACAAGTCGAGATTGCCGTTTTTTTTGATCCTATGTCCTTGAAATTGAATGGTAAATCAGCTATACTTCGCGCTTCCCATCGGTGAGAAATTCCCCCTGTGAAATTACACTGAATAAAACTATAAGGTTCTTCTATAATGACAAATATTGAAAATATGCGGAATATCGGTATCAGTGCGCACATTGATTCAGGTAAGACCACCCTGACAGAAAGGATCCTTTTCTATGCAAAAAAGATCCACAGGATCCATGAGGTTAAGGGCAGAGACGGTGTCGGTGCGACAATGGATTCCATGGAATTAGAAAAAGAGCGGGGTATCACCATTGCTTCTGCTGCGACCAATGTCCAATGGGCGGACCACTCCATCAATATCATTGATACTCCCGGGCACGTCGATTTCACCATTGAGGTGGAGCGGTCTCTAAGGGTCCTTGACGGTGCGATCCTGGTGCTCTGTGCTGTGGGAGGCGTCCAATCCCAGTCCATAACAGTAGACCGGCAGCTGAAGCGCTACAATGTGCCTTCCTTAGCGTTCATAAATAAATGCGACAGGGTCGGTGCTGATCCTCTGAAGGTCAGAGATCAACTGGAAGAAAAACTGGGACGGAATGCGGTCCTTTTACAGATATCCATCGGACTGGAAGAAAACCACCAGGGGGTCGTGGATCTTATCACCAAAAAGGCTATTTACTTTGATGGCGAGGAGGGGCAGAAAGTCCGTATTGAAGAGATTCCAGAGGAACTGGAATCCGAAGCAGAAGAGAAGCGTGAAAATATGCTCGATGCGGTTTCCATGTTTTCGGATGAACTTATGGAAGCGATTCTGGAAGATCATGTAACTGAAGAACTTATCTATAAAGCTGTTCGAGAAGGAACGATATCCCGTAAAATGACGCCGGTATTTATGGGTTCTGCCTATAAGAATAAAGGCATTCAACCGCTGCTCGATGCCGTTGTCCGATATCTTCCTAATCCTTCTGAGGTTCAAAACGTTGCCCTGGATCTGGATAATAATGAACAGGAAGTAAAACTGGATCATGATCCTGCGGGAAGAGTTGTTGCTTTGGCCTTTAAGCTGGAAGATGGTGCTTATGGACAGCTTACCTATATTCGTATCTATCAGGGAAGCTTAAGAAAAGGCGATGTGCTCTCGAATACACGTACAGGAAAAACCTTTAAGATCGGCCGCCTGGTGCGTATGCATGCTGAAAGTATGACTGATATTCAGGAAGCCTGCTGCGGAGACATTGTTGCTCTCTTCGGGATCGACTGCGCGTCCGGTGACACTTTCACTTCGCCGGATCTGAATTATTCCCTTACGTCCATATATGTGCCTGATCCTGTGATCTCTTTGGCTGTCAGTGCAGAAGATACAAAAGCTTCGTCGAATATGGCCAAGGCTTTAAACAGGTTCACAAAAGAGGACCCTACATTCAGGACTTATATTGATCCGGAGACCAATCAGACGATCATCCAGGGTATGGGAGAACTCCACCTTGAAGTTTACATCGAGCGTATGAAACGGGAATATAATGCCGAGATCAATACAGGAAAACCTCAGGTCGCCTATCGTGAAGCGATCTCTCAAGCTGCGGATTTTGATTACATCCACAAGAAACAAACCGGTGGCGCCGGCCAGTACGGCCGGGTGATCGGCCGGATCGAGCCTTTATTTAATGATAATTATAAATTTATCAATGAGATCAAGAGCGGACACATTCCAAGGGAATTTATTCCCTCGTGTGATAAAGGATTCCAGGCGGCTATGAAAAAGGGCCGGCTTCTGGGATTTCCTGTGACAGGCGTGAAGGTTATTCTGTCAGACGGCCACTCCCATACGGTTGATTCCTCGGACGTGGCTTTTCAGACAGCGGCGCGGGAGGCATTCAACCAGGTCTATGCCAAAGCCAAACCTCAGATCCTGGAGCCCATTATGAAAGTATCTGTAGAAAGTCCTTCCGAGTTTGCAGGCAATGTTTTTGCCACTATCAATCAGAGACGGGGTATCATCATCAGTTCGGTTGAAGACGGAAAATTTACCAGAGTGGATGCGAATGTTCCACTCAGCGAGATGTTTGGTTATGCGACAACTCTCCGCTCTCTGACACAGGGGAAGGCGGAATTCACCATGGAATTTCTGAAGTACGGAAAGGTACCTGCCAATATCGCTGAGGATCTCATCATGGAGTTTAGTGAAAAAAACAAAAGGAAAAGCACAGAAAAGTAAAGAGGAGCCTTAAGAAATGATTAAAACCGAAATCATAAAAAGAAGCCCATTGAGGATCCTGGAAAAATCCATGGGCGGAGGTCTTGGAAAAGGGAACATCGGGGTTTTGGCCTCGCGCAAAGG
>CBDVEQ010000104.1:0-9958 GCA_965373045.1 uncultured bacterium
CAGACCTCTAAGGACTTCTAGAGACTGTTTTTCTTTGGTCACTCCTCGCAGCTACGGCAATCTCGACCCATGAATAATCCAGGATAATCACTTGACAAACAGAAAAAGTGGGGATAGATTTAGACCAACTTTTATAGGGAGGTATCATTATGGATAATTCTTATTTTTTAGGAGGAATAGGTGTTATTGGCATAATCATCTATTTAGCTATTGCTGTCTTCTATATTTTTGTTTATTGGAAAGTTTTTGAAAAGGCAGGAATTCCAGGTTGGGGCATTCTTATTCCGATATATAATGCTTACTTATTCCTAAAAATGGCCAAGAGGCCTGGTTGGTGGCTTCTGCTTTGGTTAATACCACTTGTGAATATAGTAATCGGGATAATTGTCGTTTTTGACATTGCCAAATACTTTGGTAAGACTACGGGATTTGGTTTTGGATTATTATTCTTTGGCTTTATCTTTTATCCAATTTTAGCATTTGGAGATGCCGAGTACGTAAATTAAAATTATTAGACTACAGCAGCTTCTTGTTTATAAACAAGATGCCGTAGTGTTTTACTCCTAATATTGTCTTAAATCAATATAAGGAACCCTCTTACTGCAACTGACCCTCCTTACCCCGGAGTGATGACTTTATGACGGGATTTTTTTCCTTGACATCAAACTCAACTGTTAATATATTTTAGAAGGTTACAGGGGAGATTAAAATCAGATAAAAAGGAGAGATATGTCATGTTTGCTCGTTTAACAACAGCTCAAATCCATGTAGACAAGATAGATAGATTTATAAAGCTCTATGAAGAGAGTGTTGTTCCGGCGGCAAAATTACAGAAAGGCTATAAAAGCATCTGTCTATTTATGGACCGAAAAACAGGCAAAGGCATCGCCCTCGCATTCTGGGAAAGCGAGGAAGATGCGATAGCTAATGAAGAGAACCGCTACTACCAAGAACAGGTAGCCAAATTCATAACCTTCTATACAAAACCGCCTATTCGCGAAGGATATGAAGTAGTTGTACAGGCATAATAGAAGAAAAAAAGCCCTTTCATTATTTGAAAAAAATTTTTAGAGGGAAATTCTCTCGGAAAGGTTAGAGCAGAAAAGAAAGCCCCCAGGCCAGATGATGGGCTAAAAAGGTCATGTTGATAGTGCCCTCCTCCCCGTTGTCGAAGCGGAGATCCCGGAGGAAGGACTGGGTCAGCTTGTATTCCAGATATAGGCCCAGCTTTCTGAAGATCTGCAGGCGGAGGCCCAGATTGAGCCCGAATCCCAAGTTGGAAAGGCGCAGCTGGTAGCTGTAGGCTTTCCACTGAGGATCACCCTTTAAGCGGAGCTGGGGGTGAGGTATCGCCAGGCCGAAGCTGAAGGCGGCATAGGGCTGGATGCGTCCTCCGGGATATTTGTACGACCGCAGCCACATCTGCCTGTAGACCACGGAGAGGCTCAGGTGATTGACGCCGTGGGAGACGTTGAAGTCACTGATGTAATCCTTTGTGGATGTGGTTTTTCCGACGGGAACGCCTTTTTCCGTCCCGGTGACCAGCACCTCGCCTCCCTCGTCGGGAATAAACACCTTCAGATGGACAAACTCAATCCCTACTCCCAGGTTCGGATTTTTCTTGAAAAACCGGTAGACCCGGACACCGTAGTAGGGTTCGGTGAAGGCCTGGAGGGCGGCTTTGAAGTTCAGCCTGAAGAGTGGGGCGAAAAAGGCGTTGGGGATGATGGAATCGTCGGGAAAAAAGGAGCGGCCGATCAGCCGGGTGTTGTGAAAGCGAAGGTCGAAATGTCCGGGATAGTTGATTCGAATGGTGGAGGAGGTGGGGAAGTTCATCCCCCGGTTGTACTCGATATAAGTCAGGGGTATCGCCGGCTTCTTCTTTTCGCCGAAGGCCGGTGAGAAAAGGACGGCTGAAATAATCAGGAAGGTCAAAGTTTTTTTCATTGGCCTGTGTCCGGAGCTGGAAAAAGGTTTTATAACCTATTTTCTGTCCGAAGTAAACGGCCGGATTTGTCCGGCCGTTAAAAGGGGGTCATATTTATAGAAATCTAAGGAAAAAAATTGACAAGTAAAATATTTTTTCATAAAATAAATTGCAAGCATTACAAGTTTTAGTAAAACAGGGTTAAAATGAGAGGAAATCGAAAAATAATACTTATCAGATTTTTCTTGTTGATATTTGTTTTTTTTCTTTCGGGGTTTAAATTATATTCTCAAGAAACTATTACTAAAGTAATCGTTATAAAAGAAAACGCTGAGGTAAGACTCTTTCCGACAGAAGAAAGCGCAGTTTTCAAAAAACTTACTCTTGGCACAGTATTAGAAGTGGAAAGCACAAAGGGGGAATGGTTAAAAATAGTACTTCCTCCAGAAGATGGAGTCGTAATTAAAGGATATATTCTCAAAAGTATGGTTGTGGAGGCCATTGAAAAAGCTCCACCAGAGCCAAAAGGAACAGAGTCGGAGAAAGATGTTTTATTGTATTTTGATCTGGCTGAGAAATTTTTCAAAGAAGGCAATTATAAAAAAGCAAAAGAATACTTTGAGCGAGTTCTTAAAGAGAGGCCTGATGATCCAGGTTCAAAAAGAAGAATTGAGGAGATAAAGAAAATAAATGAGCGAGATTATAATCTGAGGTTAGGAGATAGGCTCTACGATCAAGGGTACTATAAGACCGCAATGACATATTATGAAAATGTGTTGAAATTATTCCCGGAGGATGAAGAAGTAAAAGGGAAAGTGAAAAAAATCGAAGAGTTGACAAGATCTGAAGAAGTTCTGGCAGTGAATAAACCACCTAAAGTAATAAAGAAAATTAATCCAAAATATCCTAAAAGGGCATTTGACAGAAGAATTGAAGGTTTAGTTGTTCTTGAAGTTAAAATCGATAAATCCGGAAAAATCCAAGATGTAAAAGTCATCAAATCCTTCTCTATTTTTGATAAGGAAGCTGTCAAGGCTGTCCGACAGTGGGTCTATGAGCCCATGATCATTAATGGTATTCCCAGAGCTGTTGTCTTTACTGTTAAATTAAGATTTGAAATTGGAAAGTAAAATAAGCTGTTTTTAGGAAGAATAACTAATATCAACAATCTTCCAGCTATCACCTTGTTTTCTCATCTCCCACTTAACTATTCCTCTAGATAATACCTGTTTCGTTCCATCAGACCTGGATATTCCGGTTAAAATACGGGAGAAACTTACTTCTGCCTGGGAAATGTTTCTGAATTGGATAGAAATATTCGAGACTGCAATTTCAATGTTGCTATATAAATGAAAAATCAATTCTGCTTCTTCTTTTTTCTCCTGATAAAGCTCTGGAGAGCACGCTTTTTTATAGAAGGCCGGAAGACTTTTCTCTTTTATTGACTGAACATATTGGTTAACCATAAATTTTATCTGCTTTGGAGCAATTTGTGGACTTGCCAAATTTAAAGATTCTTCTGCCGTAGTGTTATTTTGTTGTTCTTTTAATTTTTTCTCTTTTCTTTTATTAGCTTCAGCTAAATAATACCGGGCAGATTTATTTTTAGGCTCAAACTTCAATATCTCTTCCATCTGTTTAATACACTGATCAAAGTCTCCTTGATCAAAAGCTTTCATTCCTAAATCGAGGTTGGCAGCTAAATCAACCACTTTTCTTTCTATTTTTGAAGGATCAGATCGAGACTCACCCTTTTCAGTCGAGATTGTTTTAGCTGGCTTAATATCGGATTTTCTTTCCTTTTTTTCTTTTTCAGCAGGAGGCTTGACCTGGGGTTGTACTTCGGTTTTCATTTGGGTGGGTAAACTTGTTTCAGAAGGCTCAGTAGTTTGTTTTTCTTTTTCAGCAGGAGTTTGAATTTGTGTTTCTGTTGTGGGAGGTGGGAGAGATGCAGAGTCGCCTGAAGAATCCGGAAGAGTGGATTTATTCATGAAGAGAAAAATAAATGCAATAACAGCCACTACCACTGTCATCATAGAAACCACTAAAATCAAAAGAGGCTTATTCTTTTTTTCTTTTTGGAATTCGGGAACGACTTCTGTCTTGGTTATTTCTCCTTCAGTCTCTCTCCTTTCAGGCAGAGGCATATCCTCGTATTTTGAATAATTTATTAAATCTTCTGTCAATTCCCGGCAACTTTGATAGCGGGATTCGGGCGCTTTGGCTAAAGCTTTTAGTACCGTATGATCTAAGCCA
Source organism: uncultured bacterium (assembly GCA_965373045.1). Classification (GTDB taxonomy): domain Bacteria; phylum Acidobacteriota; class Aminicenantia; order Aminicenantales; family Aminicenantaceae; genus DAOVDI01. The sequence goes on from CBDVEQ010000104.1 coordinate 4,184, forward strand.
TCGGGTAACTTTTTATCGAAAGTTTTGAGGGGAAGAGGGTCCTCATTTATTATTTTATAGAGGACAGTTGTTAAATTATCACCAGGAAAAGGTTTTTCGTTAGTTAATAATTCATAGAGAATTACTCCTACAGAGAAAATATCTGAACGATTATCTGCTTTTTTGCCTGCAATTTGTTCAGGTGACATATAATTTGGTGTGCCCAAACTCGTACCAGTTTGAGTTAAATCAGATGTTTCAATTCGAGCAATACCAAAGTCACAAAGATGAGTATTTCCTTCTTTATCGATCAGAATGTTACCCGGTTTGATGTCTCGATGGACAATTCCCTTCCTATGGGCATAATCTAATGCATCCCCTATCTGAGTTATTATATTGATTATTTCATCCAGGGGGAATTTTTTGCGAGAAACAATAAGTTCTTCGAGACTTCTTCCCTCGATGTATTCCATAGCAATATAGGTTAACCCTTCAGCTTTTCCCACATCATAAATGGTGACAATATTTGGATGAGAGAGAATTCCTGCCGATTGTGCTTCTCGAGTAAATCTCTTTATAGCTTCGTCCTGCTTAAATGAAGAGTCAATTACGTCAAACCGGATGGTTTTAATGGCAACTGTTCGACCAATTAAGGGATCTACTCCTTTATAGACAATGCCCATTGCCCCTTTTCCCAATACTCCATCTATTGAGTATTTGCCAATTTTATCAATTTCCATTTTCAGTTAACCTTAAGCTCCAAAGATTAATATTATTTTACATATTTATCCTGTTATTTTCAATAAAGCTCCCAAAATTCCTCCTAATATATTAACCGAGCGGAGTTAATCCTTCTAAGAGAGCAAGGAATTCTTGAATCAATGCCAGCGTTCTGTTACCTTTGTATTTCTGTCGTCCGGGATAGTTAGCCTTTATTTTTCCCATGCCGGCTGGCATCTGGCGCTTTCCGGGATGATATGCGGGCTCGGTATAGGAATCCTCTTTCCTCGCCTATCCTCGCTCATCATTGATGATGTAAAGGACAGAGACAGAAGCCGGGTTCTTGGTCTGTTTGCGGCTTTTTCCGACCTGGGATTTGCCGTAGGGCCGGTTATGTTCGGCAGTATGTCCCAGATATTTGGTATCCGACAGTTTTTTCCCATATTCGGGGGAGCTTTGTTGTTTCTGATTCTTATTATTATGGGAGTTGGAAAAAAGGAGATCTATCAAAGGAACGAATGGAGTTAAATGCATTTTTTCTTGTAATAAAAGGCTGCGGAATATATAAAAGAACTTATGAAATCCACGTGTTCTGAATCTCTACTTACAATCCCAAGATTCGATCAGATCCCCTTCCTCATCCACGGCTTCGGGACAGCGGCATGGACAGAGGACTGTTTGAAAAGCGACCCCGTGTTTAAAGAATTCCAATGGGTCATTATGCGGCAGACCCACTCAGATATCATCCACACCATCGAGGATGTTCCCGTCAAGGTTCTTGAAGGCGATGCCCTGATCACGGCTTCCACCCGGATAGGGCTTGTTGTCAAGACCGCAGACTGCCTGCCTGTTCTTCTCGTCAGTGAAAGCTGGGGAGTGGTTGCAGCCGTCCACTGCGGCTGGAAAGGAACAGGCAAACAAATTATCCAGAAAACAATCATGAAGCTCGAGGATGATCTGGGCTGCCAGCCTTCTTCCTTGCTGGCCGTTATGGGGCCGTGCATCGGTCCGGACTGCTACGAGGTGGGAGAGGATGTTTTACGCTTTTTTAATGAGTCCGGTCTTTCATTGAACGTTTTCCGCAAACATCCCGAACGTCCTGACAAACACTTCTTAGACCTCAAAAAAGCCAACAGGCATCAGATGCTCCGAGCCGGTGTATCCGAAGAAAAAATCTTCATCATCGGCAACTGCACTCACTGCGACACAAATCTACTGTCTTACCGCAGGGACAGGGATGATTCCGGGCATATGTATAAACGTATGTATAATTTCATCGGTATTAAACTGACCTGAATAATCCGCGTGAAATATTATTTGATTTTAAAAATCTTTTTTATTATGCTTGTTCCACTGTGGAAAAAGCCTATAAAGAAATCTCCATTCCCGAACTGCCTCTTTTCAAAAAGGGCAAAGTCCGGGACATGTATGAAGTCGAGGACAAGATCCTTATCGTTGTCTCAGACCGCATTTCAGCCTTTGACTGGGTACTTCCCTCTCTGATACCGGATAAGGGAAAGATCCTGACACAGCTCTCCATGTTCTGGTTCGAACATACCTCTCTTGTGTGCCCCAACCACATGATCACAACAGAAATTGATGAATTCCCCAAATCCCTCCAGAAATATAAAGCCGTTCTGGACAAGAGGTCCATGCTAGTCAAAAAAATCGAGGTCTTTCCGGTCGAGTGCGTGGTCCGGGGATACCTGGCCGGCTCAGGCTGGAAGGACTACAAGGAAACAGGAATAACAAGCGGAGTCAAACTTCCCGATGGCCTGAAAAATTCTGACAGGCTTGATGAACCCGTCTTTACACCCTCGACCAAGGCGGAGGAAGGGCATGATGAAAACATCTCCTTCAAGGAGATGCAGATACTTGTCGGGTCTGATCTGTCCCATAAGATCAGAGATATCAGCATCGAGCTTTATCAGAAAGCTTCGCTCCACGCCATCTCCAAGGGCATCATAATCGCCGATACAAAATTCGAATTCGGCCTGACCGATAAAGAGATCATCCTTGTGGACGAGATCTTCACACCTGATTCCTCCCGGTTCTGGCCTGTCTCGAGCTATGAGCCAGGCAGATCACAGCCCAGCCTGGACAAGCAGTTTGTCAGGGACTACCTGGAAGGAACGGACTGGGACAAGGCATCCCCTCCGCCTGAACTTCCTTCTGAAATAGTCAACCAAACGGCATCGCGATATATGGAAATTTACCGTCTGCTGACTGATAAAGACACCCTGTAATATAATGAGCTTAAACTGGTTCGATGTGGTTTTGATCATAATCATTGCAATCGCAGTGATAATCGGTGTCATCAAGGGCCTGGTCCGCCAGATCATCGGCATTGCAGCCGTTGTTGTTGGATTTATTCTGGCCATGACCTATTTTGATCATGTTGCAGAATTTCTTTCACAGTATATCAAAAACAATATGATCTCCCAGCTTCTGGGATTTCTGGCCATATTTTTCGGTGTTGTTATCGCAGGAGGGATCCTGTCCTGGCTTCTCTCCAAACTTATGAAAGGCCCTCTTATATTTGTCAATCATGTTTTGGGGGCAGCGCTCGGTCTTATAGAAGGCATTCTCATTTGCGGCGTCATTGTCCTGGCCCAGATGATGTTCCCTGTTAACCAGGACCATCTGTATGATTCGGAACTTGCGCCCTACTGCGCGCGGATGACCCGGGTGGTTTACCACATGATCCCTAAGGACGTCAAGACTCAATTTAACGATACATATGATAAAATCGTCAAAGGAAAGAGGGAATAGGAATGACGGATTATCAAAAGATGAATATTCACCAGAAAATGGAAGTGCTTTCTGAGGAAATTGTTGAAAAAGAACTTTCCATGAATGAGGCCACTTGTGAATTTAAAAAAATACTCATCAGAACAGCCGCCAAAAAATACAACGGGACCAAGACCAGGGTTGCTGAAGCTCTTGGCATCCACCGTAATACGCTCAATCATCTCATTAAAAAATTAAAACTTAAAATAAAATAGTCTTGACAACTGAGACCATTGTCCCTATATTAGCAGTCTTAGTAATCGACTGCTAAAAATCAAAACTTACAGGAGGTATTCATGAAAGTGATTCCTTTACACGACAGAGTTCTTTTAAAAAGATTGGAAGAACAGGAAGCTAAAAAAGGCGGAATCATTATTCCGGACACGGCAAAAGAAAAACCCCAGGAAGCTAAAGTCATAGAGGTCGGCAAAGGCCGGGTGACTGAAGACGGAAAGACCATCGCCCTTGATGTTAAAAAAGGCGATAAGGTCCTTATCGGCAAGTTCAGCGGCACGGAAGTGATGGTCAACGACGTTGAGCACATCATCGTCCGCGAAGAAGAGATCCTGGCAAAAATTACCTGAATGCAGGAATAGGAGAAATTATGGCTAAACAAATTATACTAGGTGACGATGCAAGACAGGCTTTGCTGAAGGGTGTCAACATCCTGAGCAATCTTGTTAAAGAGACATTAGGCCCCAGAGGCAAAAATATCGTTCTCGACAAAAAATTCGGATCTCCCACAAGCACCAAAGACGGCGTGACCGTTGCCAAGGAAGTCGACCTTGATGATCCCCTTGAGAATATGGGAGCCCAGTTAGTTAAAGAAGTGGCGTCCAAAACATCGGATGTCGCCGGTGATGGAACCACAACAGCGACAGTATTGGCACAGGCTATTTTCAAAAATGGACTTAAATATGTTACAGCCGGCGCCAATCCGACCCTGATCAAAAGGGGAGTTGACCAGGCGGTTGAAACAATCACAAAGGAATTGAAGAAGATCAGCCGAGATGTCACCGGTGACATGATCGCCCAGGTCGGATCCATTTCGGCCAACAACGATATATCCATCGGTAAGATCATTGCAGAGGCCATGGACAAGGTCGGCAAAGACGGCGTCATAACGGTCGAAGAGGCCAAGGGCCTTGAAACGACCATGGACATCGTCGAAGGGATGCAGTTCGACCGCGGATATCTGTCCCCTTATTTCATCACTGATCCCGACAGAATGGAAGCTGTGATGGAAAATCCGGTCATCCTTCTCCACGAAAAGAAGATCAGCAATTTGCGTGACCTTCTTCCTCTTCTGGAGAACGTGGCCAAGATGGGACGGCCTCTCGTCATTATCGCAGAAGAAGTCGAGGGAGAAGCCCTTGCGACCCTTGTTGTAAACAAACTGAAAGGCACGTTTTCCTGTGCCGCAGTAAAGGCCCCTGGATTCGGCGACAGACGGAAAGCCATGCTTGAAGACATCGCTACTCTGACAGGCGCCAAGGTCATCACAGAGGACATCGGCGTCAAGCTGGAGAACGTGGACGCCGAATGGCTGGGCGGCGCAAAGAAGATCGCTATCGATAAAGATAACACCACGATCGTGGAAGGCGAAGGCACAGGAGAAGACGTTAAGGCCCGGATCAAACAGATCAGAACCCAGATCGAAGACACAACTTCAGATTATGACAGAGAAAAGCTTCAGGAAAGACTGGCCAAGATGGTCGGCGGAGTCGCACTTATCCAAGTCGGCGCTGCAACAGAAACAGAGCTCAAAGAGAAAAAAGCCAGAGTGGAAGATGCCATGCATTCCACCAAAGCGGCTGTTGAGGAAGGAATCGTCCCCGGCGGCGGAGTTGCCCTGCTGAGAACCCAGAAGGTCCTGGAAGTGATGAAGCTTGGCGGCGACACACAGATCGGCGTAAACATCATTAAAAGAGCGGTCGAGGAACCTCTCCGACAGATCGCCGATAACGCCGGAGTCGAAGGCTCCATCGTTGTGGAGAAGGTCAAGGGACTGGAACAGGATCATGGTTTTAACGCTCTGACCGAGAAGTACGAAGACATGATCAAGGGCGGAATTCTGGATCCCACCAAGGTCGTCCGCACAGCCCTGCAGAATGCAGCCAGCATCGCCGGAGTGCTCCTTACAACAGAAGGTCTGATCACGGACCTTCCTGAAAAGGACAAGGGAGGACCTCAGATGCCCATGCCTCCAGGCGGCGGAATGGATATGTATTGATCCGTTAAAGGAACTTCAAAGGCCTCGGGAATTTTCCCGGGGCCTTTTTTTTT
>CBDVEQ010000105.1:0-9917 GCA_965373045.1 uncultured bacterium
TCCCTTCTTCATTAGCTTTTATCAAAAGAAAAATTGAAAGTCAATCAAAATTACGCCTATGTCAATGCCATACAATAATATCCTATTCTCGGCAACGGGTAATACTCTAGCTTTTTGTAGTGTATAGGCATATAATTTATCGTAAATCATAGTGAGCAGTACTAAAAATGGGACATATAAGAAAAAATATTGTTTTCAAGCATTTAACTAGATGAATAATAATATTCAAAATCCGATAAGAAATATTAAGAAAACATTTATTCTTTCTTTATTTATTTTTAGCTTTCTATTCAATCTCTATGCAGACAGCATACAATGTGTATGGACAGGGATAGAAAAAATTGTAGCTGTAGGCGATGTTCATGGTGACTATGAGAATTTTGTAAAGATATTGAAAGGAACAGGATTGATTGATAAAGAACTTCACTGGACAGGCGGAAAAACTCATCTCGTCCAAACCGGAGACATCTTGGACAGAGGCCCTGATGCAAAGAAAGTCTTAGACCTGTTGATGAGATTGGAAAAAGAGGCTGAAGAGGCAGGAGGTAAGGTTCACGCATTGATTGGCAACCATGAAGAAATGAATATTATGGGAATATCCTTCCGCTATTCAGGTTATGTTGGAGTAAACCAATTTATTTCTTTCCTTCCTGATAAATACAGGAAGAAGAAAGAAAAAGAATTTAGAAAAAAGATAAAGAAAAATTCCCTCAGAGAGACGGAGCCGGATTCTGCCTCAAATAACAAATTAGAGGCGAATTGGAAGAAATTTTTAAGAGAAGTCATAAGAAACAACAACCACCCGGCTCGAAGAGAGTATACAGACTCCTTTAATGAAAAATATGGAAGATGGATCCTTCAACACAATGCAGTTATTAAAATCAATGACGCCATATTCGTTCATGGGGGAATCAGCGAAAAATTCTCCACCTGGAAGCTGGAGGATATAAATGATCTCCTGCGTAAAGAGCTAAATTTGCTGCGAATTGCGGCAAAACGTATTCACCCAATCCGAATCTTCAAACCTGAAATTGTTTATGTCTCTGGCGGACCACTCTGGTATCGGGGTTTAGCCCAAAAGGGCGAGAAGAACTTTAAAGAAGATGTCGATAGAATCTTGCACAATCTCGACGCTAAATATATGGTAATAGCACACACGCCCCAAACTGGCAGCATCGCTGTTTCAATAGAGAATATGAGCCGGTTTCAAGAAAGGATCTGGATCATTGATACTGGCATGTCAGATTATTATGGTGGCATTCCTGCTGCCTTGATCATCGAGAATGGAAATTTCTCAATATGGTGGGAGGGATATGATGAAAAATAAGAAAATTCTTTCCTTTTTGTTTATTACATGCTTCGTTTTTAGTAATTGGTGGTGTCAATCGCAAACAACCAAAAAAGAAAATTTGAAGCAAATAGACATAGAGAATTACTTAAGAACCGCAAAGATTGTTTCCGTTGAAAAAGACCAGGAAGCAGGAAGAACCGCGCCTTGGAGAATTACTCTGGATGATGGAGGAATTGTGCGGCAAGGATTCTTTAAGCACGTAAATGCTTCAAGACCCACAATTCTCCCAGACAGCTATAAATACGAATTAGCTGCATATGAGTTGAATAAACTACTTGATCTAAACATTGTTCCTCCTGCTGTAGAAAGAGAAATAGAGAGTATAAAAGGATCCCTCCAGCAATACATAAAAAACTTCATAAGAGAAAGTGACCGAAAAAGAAAAAATATTGATCCTCCAGATCCTAAGAATTTTGAAAACACTCTGGAGGAGATAAAAATTTTCGAGAATTTAGTTTATGATGAGTGTCTTGATACGGATGATATTTTTATTCAAAGAGAGGATTGGAAAGTCTGGAGAGTTGATTTTTCTGAGGCTTTTTCCCCTTCTTCGGAGTTGCTCCCTGGCTGCAAAATCAGGCGATGCTCGAAGAAGCTTTATAAAAACCTTCAAAAATTGGACAATGATTCCATCAAAGCCAAACTCAAGCTCTATCTCAATGACGAGGAAATCAAAACTCTGCTGATACGAAAAAAAATCATCCTGGATAAAATCAAACACTTGATAAAAGAGAAAGGAGAAGAATCCGTCCTTTTCTAATTATTTTGACTTCATAGTACTTGTTATGAAAAACTCATTTAGAAAAATATGATGGAGGGGATGTTATGAAGGATCGGGGAAATGAAGAAATAAAGATGAGTGCAGAAAAATCGCCTGGAATTCTCTATAAAATTCTCAGACTGTTTACTGTCGTTCATCATGGTGAAGCGCTTACAGCTTTTCTTTTAATGCTCAATATATTTTTCCTGCTTCTTGCCGCATATATACTGAAACCGATTAGAGAGGGACTTATCTTAGGGTTCAAAGGACCAGTTGTTAAAAGTTATCTCTATGGAGCAATGGCTATCTTATTTGTTTTTGTGATCAAAATATTCAGCCGGCTGGCATCACGAGTTTCGCGCCATCTTTTAATCACCTGGATCACAATCTTTTTTATTTCAAATTTGGTTATTTTTTACATCGCCATTTTAATTGGGTTTCCAGAGGGAGCTTTCAGTGTCATTTTTTATATCTGGTTTGGTATGTTTAATGTCATGGTTGTTGCCCAGTTCTGGGCTTTTACCAATGATATATATAGTGATGAAGCTGGAAAACGTTTGTTTCCACTTGTTATGTTCGGGGCCAATTTTGGAGCCCTTGCAGGAAGTAAAATCTCCGGTTGGCTGATAAAGCCCATCGGCCTTTATCAGATGTTATTAGCAGCCGGAGGTGTGTTGGGAATCTGTATTTTTTTAACCTGGATTATCCATAAAAGAGAGGTTAAAAGTAAAGAAAGCATATCTATCAATGAAGAAATGAAGAATAAATCTGAAAATAAAATCGAAGAAAAACCTCTGGAAAAAGGAGGAGGTTTTAAGCTGGTTTTCAAAAGCCCCTACTTACTTTACATAGCATTTTTTCTATTGCTGCTTAACCTGGTGAACTCAACCGGAGAGTTTATTTTAGGAGATGTGTTCACTCGAAGTGCAACTAAGGCTATTGAAAGCGGGACAGCAGTAGGATTGGACAAGCCTGAACTAATCGGAACAATGATGGCAAATTTTTTCTCAACAGTTAACCTGGTGACTATACTCATAACATTATTGCTCACGTCCAGGATTTTTAAACTTTTCGGGATAAGAGGCGCTATTTTTTTTCTTCCCGTTATTGCTTTGGGCGGCTATCTCATGATAAGTTTCGGGGCAGCATTGATGATAGTGAGGATAGCAAAAACCATGGAAAACAGCACCGATTACTCATTAATGAACACTACCCGGCATGCTCTTTTCCTTATTACATCAAGAGAGGTCAAATACAAGGCCAAAACGGCCATAGATACCTTCTTTTGGAGGACAGGAGATGCCCTGTCAACCTTGATTGTTTTTCTGGGTACGAGTTATCTAGCATTTAATATGGAAAGTTTTGCAAAGTTTAATGTTGTTGTGGCTGTAATCTGGATTGCTGTTGGTATTTTAATTGCTAAAGAATACAAAAAATTATCGGCCCAAAAAACTCAATAATAGACTGGTTAACGCAAATCTTTAACCTTAATGATTCCGCCTGAATCCTGGGCAATGTAAAGATAGCCTTTATCGTCTAATGTAATCCCCTCTTGGTTGGCCCCGAGGAAAGCATATTCTTTAACTAATTTCCCCTCCAGGGTTATCTCCACAAGGATATTATCAGCATCACTCACAACATTTAAAAGTCCTGTTTCCCGATCATAATACATGGCTGCAGGGTCATCCATCTTAAAAGGTAGAACCCGGATAATACGAGCTTCGGCTGTCACAGTTTGGCTCGATTTCAAAGGAACCAGAACTTCCATTATACATGAAGGGTCCCACTGGTTGCCGATGTAAAAAGTTCCTCCCTCGGGATGATTTTCATCTGAGACAAAAGCAATAGATTCAATGCCATTATCATATTCTTCTTCCTGCTTTTGAAGGAAGTTGGGATCACCTTCGAATTCTCTATTCATTGGAAATTCTCGGATGACTTCCTTCTTATCCGGGTCAAACTCAAGAATAACATCCCTGCCTTCATAGACTATGTATAAAAGTCCTGATTGAGGATTTACTGTTACTCCCTCCAAATCTCCTGGAATCTTTTGATTAAAGACAGGGGTTCCATCAGTCTCGATTTCAGCAATCTCTCCCTCATCACTCACAATAAAAAGAGTTTTTCTTTGGGGATGAAAGCAGATACCAGAAGGCTCGACAAAATTTTGCTGGTCAATGTCTCCGCCAAATCCCTGCACATCCAGCCATTCATAAGGAAACCGAATGCTTGGAGAGTAATTTGTCGACGAACAAGAGATTACAAAGACTAAGCTAATCAGCAAAAATAACGTTGTTTTCATTTTCTACTCTTCTCCAAAAAATGCTGAATTTTAAATTTAAACAATTGCATTTTTTATTCATGAAAAGAAAATTTATACCATAAAAGAAATTTATGTCAATTTAAACTTTGTTTTTGATTTGATTTTTTAAAAAAATAGATTTATATTATTAGCAAAATTGTAGGGGCAATGACCGAATTAGGAAAAAAGAAAATGAAACAAAAAAGTTTTCTTGGTATACTTTTATTTCTTTTTATAGCTCATAGCTATGTAGCTATCGGCCAATTTACTCCTGCTGAAATTGCTCAAAGGAAAGAGCTGGAAGAATTCCTTAAAACTGCGGAAATCATAAAATCTGAAGATATAGGAGAAGGAGTTACAAAACCATTAAAACTCACATTAAAGAAGGGAGATGTGGAAAGATATGGGGTATGGAAAAACCCCAGCGGCATTCAGAAAGGCCAGCTTGAGGGCTGGCAGTATGAAATAGCTGCTTATGAGATGGATAAACTTTTGGGATTAAACATGGTCCCACCCACAGTCGAGAGAAAACTCCAAGAATTGAGAGGGTCTCTTCAGCTCTGGATAGAGTCTCAATTCAGCGATCTAGAAATGAGGGAAAAAGGAATTGATATTCCTGATTCTGAGCTTCTGCAGTGGTCAAAAATGAAATATCTGGCAAGAGCATTTGACTGTTTGATTGCCAACGACGACAGAACCCAGCAGAATATGCGCTATACTCAGGATTGGCGGACGATTCTCATCGACCATTCCCGCTCTTTTCGCTCCTCCAAGAAATTCACGAAGAAACTTGTTTTTGGGAAAAAAGGTATAAAGGGCGTCAAGCTTATAAGATACCTCCCCAGGGCCTTTGTGGAAAAGGTCAAAGCCTTAAACCTTGATAACATAAAGAACGCTGTGGGCCCTTATTTGAAAAATAAAGAGATCAAAGCTGTCCTCAAACGTAAAGAGCTTCTCCTCAATGAAATCGAGGAAATGATAAAAGAAAAAGGTGAAAATAAGGTTTTGTATTAATAATTTTTTATGCCTTATTTCAGATAAATTAACGATAAAAATCTCAAATATGAAGGAGGGAAGAAGATGAAAAAAATCCTAATTACCTTTTTTTCCTTGGTGATTATCATAGGTTTTAATCTTCAATGCTTTGCTCAGTTCACTCCGGAAGAAGTGGCCGAAAGAGCCAAATGGGAAGAATTTCTCAAGACAGCAAAAATTACCGGCCATGAACAGATGGGTGGTCGAGAAGCAGTCACAGAACCCTGGAAACTCACCCTGGAAAAAGATGGCATCATAAGAAATGCCTTATGGAAAAATCCAGAAGGCCGGAAGAAAGGATTTATAGAAGGCTGGAAATGGGAAATCGCTGCCTACCGCTTGGATAAGCATCTAGGCCTGAACATGGTTCCTCCCACCGTTGAAAAAAGATTTCAAGGGGATCGTGGTTCCTGCCAATTATGGATTAATGCCTGGATAAGTCTCAAAGATAAATATGAGCAAAATATTAAAATTCTTTCTTATAAAGTCTTCCATTGGAATAGAGCGCTCTTCCTGCAGCGAGCTTTCGATAACTTAATTGCCAACGACGACCGGCATCAAAATCAATATCTTATAACCAAGGATTGGCGGATGATTCTGATTGACCACTCTCGTTCCTTCCGGACTACCAAAAAATTCACAAAAAAACTCATTTACGATGAGAAATATAAAGAAGGCCCAAGGCTTATGAAGGAGCTTCCTCGTGCTTTTTACGAGAAATTAAAGGCTCTAAATTCTGAGTTGATTAAAAATATAGTCGGGGAATATCTGACAGACAAAGAAATTGAGGCGATGCTTATTAGAAGAGATTTAATAATCAAATGGCTGGACAAGCGTATAAAGAAGCTCGGTGAGGATAAAGTATTATACTGATTATAAAGAGGCTTCAGCTTCTTTAATTCTTTTATACATAGTCAGTACATTTTGCTTGTTTTCGCGCTTATAATCAAATCCATCCATAAGTTTGCGCGAAATGAAGATTCCTAATCCGCCCTTTTTGCCTTTCCTGATAATTTCCTCAATATCAGGCTTTTTTGATTTTCTGGGATTAAATGGAATTCCCCAATCCCTTATTTCAAAAAAAAGCTTTTCCTGTTGCTGCCAAATCTTAAGAGAAATCTCACCCTCATCCTCAGGATAAGCATACCTGGCGATATTTGTGCATATCTCCAGAAGAGATAATTCGATCTGATAATACGCGTTATCCGAAAGATTCAATGCCTGGAGATTTTCTCTTAAAAAAGTTCTTATTTTCTCTACTTCTGCAAGGTCGCCTGTAATTTTTAATGTGTTCATCTTGATTTTGGTCTCTTTTTTTAACACCTATCCTACCTTCATCTAAGTTCCTAGATAATCTATATCAAAAGGAAAAATGATGTCAAATGGGAATTACTTATCTAGATTCTCCTCACCCTTAACAGCCAATTTTTATTGCTGCGAGTACTTTTTAACTAAACTCTGGTAGCGGGGAAGGTCCTGGATACGTTTCCAGTAGGGATTTGTTTCAATCCAGGGAATGGAGATCCAGGAGTGGATAGAAAGCAAAAATTCCAACTGATCTATTGCGGCTTCATATTCTCCGGCAAGTAAATAGATCAGTCCCAGGTCTTGGACAAAACAGATCCCGTAAAGTGGATTTTTAGAATAGGGGAGAAGATCTGTGGCTTTTTTCCCCTGCTGAATCGCTTTTTCTTTGAAGCCGAGGGCGGCATAGGCGACACCAAGGGAGCTGTGCATTCGAGGATCATTTGGCTGCTTTAACACTTCCTCTTCCAGCATGGTTTTGGCCTTTTCGTAGGCCGCACGAGCCTTCTGTGTTTCGTTCAGATAGTCATAGACAAAGGCTTCAAACATCGCTATTGGCCTGGCCCATGTTTTAAGCCGGATCCACTCTTGGGAAGAAGAGGAAGAAAGCCGGTCCAGAGCTGCTTGAAATTTTCCCTCTCCGACTTCCTGCCAGAACCAGACCCACAGCGTCCAGCTGTGATCCTGAGGCATTGCCTCAAGCACAGCCCGTGACTCCTTTGTCACTCCTTTTAATCCCCATAGGTTAAATATTTTGTACATATATGTCCAAGCCTCTTCCGGCCCCAGCTCTATAGCCTGGCTGCTGGCCTCTATTCCTTTGGAGTACTGTCTGGTGAGCCAGTAGAATCCGGCCAGCGTGGTGGGGGGCGAGCTATCGAGCGGGCTGAGTTCAATGGCTTTCTTTGAAACGTCGATACCTTCCTCAAACCGTCCCAGGAGTTCGAGTCTACTAGCTTTGGCGAATAAGATTTCCGTGTTGTTAGGCATAGACTTTTCGGCTTTCTCCAGTTCTTCGAGCGCTTGTTCTATATCCCTGTGAGCCCAGAGATAGTAGTAACTCAGGGCCAGATGAACTTCTGGCGAATCCGGGGACAAATCTAATGCTCTTTTTGCGGCAGCTTGGGCCATATGGAGGCGTTCTTCAGAAAGGTCAGACCGCAGATAATAAAAGCGGGCATGGGCTTTGGCGAGTTCGGCATAGGCCTGCCCGAATTCGGGATCCAAATTCACGGCCTGCTGGAAGCTTTGGATCACCTGAACCCAATTTTCTTGGGAATAATGGGGGTGTCCGGCCAGGTAGCGTCCGCGGAGAAAGGCTTGATAAGCTTCGACATTTTCTGTGGGGCGTGTAACAACGGCTTCTTGCTCGGCTTCCAGGAGTGTGATTCCGAGTTTATCCACGACTGTCTGAGCAATATCGTTCTGGATTTCGAATATATCATCGACAACGCGGTCAAAGCTGTCCGCCCAAACGTGTGTGTCATCAGAAACCTGAATGAGCTGTGGGGATATTTTCACTCGTCCCTGACCTTCGGGTGTTTGTGCCCAGCGCACGGTCCCTTCGAGGACGAAGTCGACATCCAGTTCTTCTCCGATCTGTTGAATTGTTTTTTCTGTGCCGGCATAGAGAACAGCACTCGTACGAGAAATAACACCCAAAGCGCTGATCTTGGCCAGCCGGTTGGTGATCTCTTCTGTCATGCCGGCGGCAAAGTATTCGTCTTCGGCCGGTCCAAGATTTTCAAAGGGCAGAACAACCAGTCTGAGTTTTTCGGGAGCCGCCTCTTTTTTACCTGAGAAAATGAAGATGTATCCTAAGACAGCCACAAGAACACAGGCAGTAAAGACAATAGATGCACCAAAAACAAACCTTGTTCTTTTAGATTTTCTGTATCCGGTGATGAGTTGATCTGAGCTTCCCTCAATGCCCGATTCTCTGGCCAGCAGCCCCAGATCTTCGATGAGCCCATTGGTATTCTGATAACGTGCAGAGGGATCTTTTTTTAGGCACTTTTTGATTATGTCTTTGGCTTTTTGGGGAACCTGGGAGTGGATATCTGTTATGGGCTCAGGCTCTTCGTTGAGAATGGCATGGAGAGTGGCCTGTTCATGCCCTCCTTTGAAAGGAGATTTCCCGGTCAGTATCTCATAGAAGACGACTCCGAAGGACCAGATGTCTGTGCGGTGATCGACCTTCTTGCCTTTTGCCTGCTCGGGGGACATGTAGGCAACTGTTCCCAAAATTGTCGCCGGTTTGGTCAAATCATCTCCTGAATCTCTTTTGGCAATCCCAAAATCCATTACCTTGGCCTGGCCTTTGTCTGTCAGCATGATATTGGCCGATTTGATGTCCCGGTGAACAATGTTCTTCTCGTGGGCTTCTTTGAGGCCACCGGCAACCTGGAGGGCAATGCGGATTGATTGTTCCAGTCCAAGTGCTCCTGTAGAGATTTTTTCCTTTAAACTCTGGCCTTTGATATAGGCCATAGAAATGAAGGTTTTGCCCTCTGCCTCATCGATCTCGTGGACAGTGCAGATGTTGGGATGATCCAGGGCGGCCGCAGCCTGGGCCTCCCTTGTAAAACGTTTTATAGCGTCTTCGTCTTGAGTCAGTTCCGAAGGAAGAAATTTGATAGCAACCAGGCGTTTCAGGCGTGTGTCTTCAGCTCTGTAGACGACTCCCATCCCTCCTTGACCAAGTTTATCCAATATTTTGTATCTTCCTGCAAAGAGAGAGCTTGAGGGCAACTCTTCTCTATCGGCAGCCAGAGTCTTTGTTTGAGGTGAGGACATCTCGTCGGGAGTTTTTAGAAGTGCACTGCATTTGAGACAGTATTTCGCCTCTTCGGGATTCTCAAAATGACATTGAGAGCATTTGTTTGACATTTTCCCTCTCTTAGCTGCTTCTTTATCAATAATACATATAACAAATATATCCTGTCAATAAGGAGGGGGACGTTCAGAATGGGAACTGAGTAGTTACGTTAAACCAATGACTATTATTATTATGTATTTTCAATCGCATCTTTTAACGCATTAATACATAACTGAATATTCTTTTTATTAGAAGAATAACCCATCAGTCCAACTCTCCAGACTTTGCCCGTAAGCGATCCTAATCCGGCGCCAATTTCCAAATCATATTTATCCAATAAATATCC
>CBDVEQ010000106.1:0-9899 GCA_965373045.1 uncultured bacterium
CCTCCGCCGCCAAAACGGAATCCTCCCCGCCTGGCGCCTGCGGTCTGATCAGACGTCGCTTCTCTGAAATTCCAGTACACCCGGTTGATCCCTTTATTCTCGGTTCCATTGATACACCCGATGACCTTCCCCTCTTTGTTTTCAATGGTGATGGCCACACGTGAGGATGTCTGTCCCATAGCGCCAAACTGCCTCATCCGGGCTGAACCTCCCATCTGCCTCATCCGCTGCAGCATTCTCTGTCTCATTTCATCCCTTTCCGGATCAAGAGTTTCTTCTTTCTTCTTTTCGCTTGGGATCAGAAAATAGTTGATCGCTGCTCCTGTTCGCTTGTTCTCTCCAGTGAACGCTGTATCCCCTGCACTCAGAAATGAACTCATTCTCCCGCTCTGGAATTGAACAGCATCCTGGACTTTGAAGAGATGCAGTTTCTTTTTTACCACCTCATCAGAGATCTCTCTCAGAGGCGAGATATCATCGATAATATAGATCGACCGCCCGTGCGTTCCAATGATCAGGTCGTTTTCACGGGGATGAACGCCGATATCCCTGACAGCAACAGATGGCAGGCCCTGGGCCCACTTCATCCAGCCCTGTCCTCCATTGAAGCTTACAAACATGCCGAATTCCGTTCCGAGGAAAAGCAGGTTCGGATTTACAGGGTCTTCCTCGATCACGTGACAAAACCCATCTATATCTGGGGTTACAAGACTCTTCCATGTTTTGCCAAAATCACGAGTCACAAACACATAGGAGGTCCAGTTGGACCGGCGGTGGTCGTCAAAGACCACATAGGCTGTAGCAGCATCATGTTTTGAAGCCTCTACATGAGGCACATAGGTTGCCGGAGGGACTTTTCCCTTTTTCCCTGTGGTCAGAGATTTTGAAACCAGAGTCCAGGTATCTCCCCCATCCTGAGTGATCTGGATATTGCCATCATCTGTCCCAACCCAGATAATACCTTGTTTGAGAGGACTGGGCGCAATACAAAGAATTGTTGTATGATTTTCCGCATTGGTCACATCTAGAGTCAGTCCACCGCTTTCCGCCTGTTTCTGTTTTTCCGGATCATTGGTTGTCAGGTCCGGGCTGATAATCACCCAGGTCCTTCCCTTGTCCGGACTCTTATGAACAAACTGACTTCCTAAGTAGATCGTGGATGGATCGAATGGATCTATCGCAAAACCTGCATTCCAGTTGAAGCGGTGTTTGACATCAGATTCTGTCGGAACGATCATCCGGCTCAATCCTGTGCTGGTATCAAAGTAATAGAGATTTCCTCCCTGAGACATGCCGTATCCCGCACCAGGCACTTCAAGGTCGGGCTCTGTGTCGAATCCATCTCCACCCCCCACGGTTTTCCACATTCCCGCTGTAATCCCTCTCTCTTTTAAAACATAACCGGGGCCCATCCAGGAGCCATTATCCTGTAATCCGCCGTAAATATTGTAAGGTGTCTGCATGTCAAAACTTACATGGTAAAACTGCCCCAGTGGAAGGTTGGGCATAAAACGCCAGCTTTTTCCCCTGTTATTACTGATCACAACACCTCCGTCATTACCAACCACCATCCGCTCGCCACCGGAATGGATCCACATGGCATGGTAATCGGAATGAGACTGTCCGAATCCGGCGAGAGGCAGGAAACTCTTCCCTGCATCCTCGCTGACCAGGATCTGGGTGTGTAGGACATAGACAATATTCTCATTAACAGGGTTGACCCACAGCCGTGAATAATAAAAGGGCCTGCCGTTCACATTGCTCTGGTCATTGACCTTTACCCAGGTGGATCCGCCGTCCGATGACCTGTAAAGACCATTCTTTTTAGACTCGATCAGGGCATAAACATACTCAGACTTATTGGTCGCAAAGGCAAGCCCGATCCGTCCCAGATCTCCATTGGGAAGGCCTTCCTTGTCGGTAAGTTTCTTCCAGTCTTTACCTCCGTTGATAGTAATATAAAGACCGCTCCCCGGGCCTCCGGAAATAAAAAACCAAGGCCAGCGTTTGTGCTCCCACATGGCAACAAGGATCCTGTTCGGATTGTTGGGATCCATGGCCATGTCGGCAACGCCTGTCTTTTCGTTCACATACAGGATCTTGTTCCAGGTTTTTCCGCCGTCTTCGGTCTTATACACACCGCGGTCCGGACGTTCATTCCAGGTGGTGCCAAGCGCTCCGATATAGGCCACATCCGGATCACGAGGATCCAAGCAGATCTTGCTTATTTTTTCTGTTTTTTCCAGCCCGAGAAACGCCCAGGTTTTCCCCCCGTCCATGGTCCGGTACACTCCCCTTCCAACGCCAACACTGTTCCTCGGAGCAGCCTCGCCTGTACCTACCCAGACGATATCCGGATTGGCCTGATTAATGGCAACAGCTCCGATGGAAGAAACAGGCTGGTCGTCAAATACGGGATTCCATGTGATCCCTCCGTCTTCTGACTTCCACAATCCTCCTGTAGCCGCTCCAACATAAATGATGTTGGGATTGGACTCCACAACATCGATTCCACCGATCCGGCCGCTCATGTTCGCCGGGCCAATACTCCGGGCCTTCATACCGGCAAAGATCTTGGAGTCTATCTCGGCCAGCATCATCTGGCTGGATACCAGCATAATAACCATAAAAAGAACCCATGTTTTGATCCACCTGATTTTCATTTTTCCTCCTTGAAATATCATAATTTTATTAACGTGATATTTATGATCGGCATAGAATCCGACCTCGTTTATTTTAGACGAGAAACCACATTGATTTCTTCCAATGGTTGCTATGAACCTCCTGTTTTGATATCTTTGATATCACCTTTAACAGGGAGTTCGTTGTAATGACCGATCAGCACAGATACGGATATTTCGGGAAGATCCTGGAGATCGACCTGTGCAGTCAAAATGCCACTCCCCTGCTCCTGGATAAAAAAATCTTTGAGGATTATATCGGCGGTCGGGGGATGGCCACAAGGCTGTTCTTTGACAGGGTCGATCCGGCATGCGACCCTCTGGGGCCGGAAAATATTCTGGTTTTAGCCACATCCGCTATCATCGGGACCCGGGCCCCGACCGGATGCCGCGGACATATGGTCTTCAAATCCCCATTGACCGGAATGATCGGTAGTTCAAACTGCGGGGGGACATGGGCACCGATCTTTAAGTCTACCGGCTACGACGCCCTTGTTATCAAGGGGAAGGCCGCTGCACCTGTTATCATCGATATCCGTCCGGACAGAGTAGAGTTTACTTCTGCCGAGGATATCTGGGGTATGGATGTCCCTTCCACGACCGAAAAGCTACTTAGCGATTCTCCCGCAGATCATAGGCCCCGAATACTGTGTATCGGTCCGGCAGGCGAAAATCTTGTGCGGTTCGCATCTGTCATGAACGACAATAACCGGGCATACGGCCGTTCGGGCCCCGGGGCTGTCTTCGGCAGTAAAAACCTGAAAGCCATCCGTGTATCAGGCAGGGAAAAGATCCAAATCAAGGATCCTGAACGTTTCCAATCCGGACTCGACCAGACAAACTATCTTTTAAAATCTGCCCCGATCACAAAACGTCTATTACGCGAATTGGGAACATCCGGTCTTATTAAACTCATCGACATCATCGATATGCTTCCCCACAAAAATTTCCAAGACACATTACACAGGGAAGAAGACTTGGATAAGGTCTCAGGAGAAACTCTGAGCAAAACACTCCTGAAAAAAGCAGGTTCCTGCTACGGCTGCCCGATGGCCTGCCAGCGCCACACCGAAGTAGGAGGCAAAAGCGGCGAGGGCCCGGAATACGAAACAGACGTAATGATGGGCCCGAACTGCGGCATTTACGATCTCGAAGCGATCACACGTGCCAATTACCTCTGTAATGAACTGGGCATCGACACCATAAGTCTGGGCGGGACTTTGGCATGTGCCATAGAGCTTATTGAAAAAGGAATTATCCCTTCGCAGGAAGCGGACGTAAGGAACATGCGGTTTGGTAATCCTGGTATCCTGGAAAAAGCGGTCCAGGACATTGCATACAGAAGAGGATTTGGGGATCGTTTGGCTGAAGGATCTTATCGCCTTGCTGAACACTATAAACACACGGAATATTCCATGACCGTAAAAAAATTGGAGATTCCGGGATATGATCCGCGTGCCTCCTATACTCAGGCTCTTGGCTACATGACATCTCCGATCGGTGCATGCCATCTCAGAGGAGGATATGCAGTGTCCCTGGCCTTTTTCGGAGGCGCTAAAGAGATCCCTCGATTCAGCCTCCACCAATCTCCTCTGGCTATCCGGAACATGCAGAACCTCGGAATTTTACAGGACAGCCTTGGCATCTGCCGGTTCACGGGTTTTGCCTTTGCTATTGACCCGTGGTCACGAATGATCAGTGGGATCACTGGTTTTGATTTTTCCACCTCCATTCTGGAAAAAATCGCCAACAGGATCGCAACACTGGAACGGTTGTTCAACCTGAAGGCCGGACTGACCCCTGAACAAGATGATCTGCCTGAACGCTTTTGTAATGAACCCATCCAGGTTGCCGGAGAAGACAAAGTGATCTCAAAAGATGCCATGGAAAGGATGAAACAGGACTATTACTCTGTACGACAGTGGGATCCAGACGGCAGACCATCCAAGGAACTCCTGAACACACTGCGCATCAACTAATCGGTAGAACAACTTAAATTTTCAACTGATATGCCTGCTCGGGAGGATCTATCCATAAAATAAATTGCATTCCTATAGCCAAATCGTGTATAAAGGGTAATCAATAATTCTATCTGCGGAGAGAAATATGGCACTGAGTAAAAAGGATCTAGTCGGAAAAGTAATGAATATCAACGATTATACATTGGTCGATTTTGCTGAATTCGAAAGCGACGACCTTTTTGAAGTCGCAGACTATTTCTTTGAATATCTCCAGGATGCAGTGGAAAAAAAATATATGATCTACGGACAGCCTATGATGACAGGACCCAGGACAGAGTTCGAGGTCTATGATAATAACGCTCAAATGGTCAGAAAATTCCACAATTTTTGCTCCTACAATTACCTGGGCTATTCTTTTCATCCTGAGGTCGTCCAAGCAGTGCAGGAAGCCCTTGAAAAATACGGCAGCGGCGCTGTTTCCGCCCCTCTGCTCAGCGGATATTCATACCCCGTCAAACTGCTTGAGGAAAAGCTGGCCAAACTAAAAGGCAAGGAAGAAGCTGTTGTTTTTTCCACAGGTTATATGACCAATCTTGGTGTTTTATCCGCGGTCCTGAGACCGGGTGATGTCGCGGTTCTAGATATCCTGTCACATGCGTCCATCTATGACGGCGTGCGGCTTTCCGGTGCGGACATCAAGATTTTCGCTCACAACAACCCCAGACAACTTGAAAAAGTCCTTAAAGGGCTGGAAGGCAGAAGAACCATTGTCTGTATCGAGGGAGTTTACAGCATGGATGGAGATCTGTCCAACCTGCCGGAATTGATTCCTGTTTCAAAAAAATATGGGGCAAAAATCCTTGTGGACGAGGCTCACGCCTCTCTGGCCTTTGGAAAGAACGGAGGCGGTGTCGCCGAGCACTTTGGCCTGGAAGATCAGGTGGATATCTCCATCGGCACGTTCAGCAAAGCTTTCGGAGCGATCGGAGGATACGCTTCCGGTACAGAAAAATTGATGACCTTCATCCGGATGTTCGCCCGCTCCTATGTGTTTTCCTGTGCCATGGCCCCTCATACAGCCGCAGGGCTCCTCAAAGTACTTGAGCTCTTCAACAGGGACAAATCCGCCTTGGACAAACTCTGGGAAAACACGCATTATATATGGGATAAACTCAAAGCCGCCGGACTTGATATCGCAGATACAAAATCACAGGTCATCCCTGTTATGGTGGGAAGCGATCTGAAACTTCGTGAGATCAGTAAAAGACTCCTGCATAAGGGACTCTACACCGGAATCGTAACATATCCTGCTGTTTCCAAAAATAAAACACGCTTGAGATTGTCAGTATCATCCGCTCACACAAAAGAACAAATTGACACTTGTGCCCGGATCTTGGCAGATGTGTTTAGAGAGATGGAAGACTGGGAACCCGGAACCTGACTTTCTGACTTTTACTTATTTGTAGTCTTTATATTTTCTATTTGTCCTTGATTCATTGTTAATACCCGGTCGGCATAATCCTTTGCTTCATAGGTATGTGTCACCAGGAGGATAGTGTTTCCCTTTTTATTATATTGAGAAAGATATTTTAAAATATTATGGGCATTATCCGGATCGAGATTCCCTGTCGGTTCATCTGCCAGAATAATCGAAGGATCAGAGTATAAAGCGCGGGCAATTGCTGCCCGCTGGTTCTCCCCTGAACTGAGTCGTCCGGGCCTGTGATAGAGCCGTTCCGACAATCCAACCGATTCAAGGATCTTTTTTGCCCGTCTGACTTTCCTGGTTTTTTCTACAGATATTCCGCCGAGCATAACATTTTCAAGGGTATTCAAATAGGGGATCAAATAAAACTGCTGAAAAACAAATCCGAAATATCTTGCTCTCAGCCTGGCGCATTGTGCCTGGCTCATACTATTGAGTTTCTGGCCATCGATCACAACCTTGCCTCTGGTGGGATGAAGCAGGCCTGCAATTGTCATCAACAGGGTTGTTTTACCGCATCCGCTTTTACCATTTATGACAACGAATTCTCCTTTTTTGATCTCAAAATCAATATCATCCAGCGCAACTACAGGACCTTTGGGAGCATTAAATATTCGAGTTAAATGATCTATCTGTATCATTCTAATCTTCTCTCAGGCTTACGGCGGGATCATTAGTAATAGCGATCACAATAGGGATCAAGCTGGAAATGATCACAAATGCCGGAGTCCAGATCAATACATTCTTCAGAAGAGAAAAATCGGCTTCTCCGGCACCGGCTGAAACAGAGAATATCTCCGGACCCAGATATATCGCCAGCCCCGTACCTATCCCAAAACCAAAAACCGCTCCAATAACACCGGTGAGCAGGGCTTTACCAAAAAACAGGGCCGAAATGTAAGCTCCACTATGACCCAATGCCATCATCAAACCAATTTCCCTTTTCCGGTCCCGCACATTCATCATCGCAAGAATACCAATCATTATACCGCAGCCAATAAGCGTCGCTAACATAATAAAATTCATATGTTTCTGAATAGAGGTCCTTTGTTTGAAACGGATATCAGCAATTCCTTCCAACAGCATAACTTTTCCTTCCGGAAGCAGATCAGCTAACTCTTCCCGGGCGGCAACCAAAGGATCCGTGTTTGTTTTGACAAAACACATACATTCCAGGGCCTTGATCTCATTGATACGGCCAGGCAGATCAAGAATATCCTGAGCATCTTTCAGGTTAGAATAGATGCGAATATCATCACTGCTGCCTGTCTGAGACAATGTTTTTATGACTTTAAGATCCTTGTTTTTTATCCTTATTATATCCCCATTGTTTATTTCCAGCCCGTCAGCCACCTCGTATCCCACATAGGCCGTTCCTTCATCGACTGAAAAAGTCATGGGCTTCTGCCATCGTTTGTCCGGTGGGAACACTTCAGGTAAAATTCCCGTTAAAATCACTGTCATATTGTTCCATTGGATCGCCTGATGCAGTGTTGCCGTCAAATGCGTATAGCTGTACCCACTTTTTTCAGCAAATCGGTAGACATATTCTTGCGGCATTGTGTATTCGGAAAAACCGTTCATCCAGAACCTATCCATGCGAGTCTGCTTTGGAATGATCCGAAGATTTTGTCCAAGCTCAAGCATTAGTTTTCGTGTTTCATCTTCCGAGGTTTTTCCAGTCGTTTGAAACGTGATATAAAGAGTCGAAGCAATGATTACTGAAGCAAGGGCCAATAAGAAATTTATTTTCCGGTGTTTGATCTCTTTGAATATCAAACGAATAACCATTAAGATTTCCTTAGTTAATTTCGAGGATTTTTCGGTGAATTTCGATGAAGGCTTTGCTTCTTTCTTCGTCATTATTGCCTAAGTATATCAAAATATAATTCCTGAACGGCTCAATGCAGACCTGTTTGTTCTTGCGATCTGTGACAGAAAAAGCATTTTTCTTAATGATATAATTATTAAATCGTTGACTCTGTTTCAAGATATTTTGCGCATTTTTATACCATTTTAGACTTTCCGCATTGTTATCATATTTGAATACAAAGATCCGGAAATTGTCATAATATCCAACAGCACCTTCTCTTAATCCAAACAGATTTTCCGTGCCAAATTCATAACAATTATACAGGGCTATATGTCCCTTCAGATATTTTATGCGGCTTTTTATTAATCCGCCTGCCGGAAGTAAAGTCAGGATCGACGGCAATCTTCCACTTGATTCGATCTTTTTATCGACAATTCCGGCAAGAGTTGTGATCCCCTCCAATGTTTCCTGATCTTCATCAAACCCTACTAGAGTGACAACATATTTTCCCTTCCAGAAATTGAGATAGTAATCCTCAAACAGGGAGCTATCGCCTATGGAAATGGTTTTACCGTTTTCGCCTCTTTTGAAGGAATAGACTCCATATGCGCTGAATGTGTCGGTCATCTCGTACAGTTCCAGATTGATCGATTTCCCATTTTTAGATCTGTATTCCAAGGCAGAGGCCTGAACAAAACCATATTCATGATATATCTCAGCGCCTCCATTAATGAATAAAAACAGGTCATCACCAACATATATTTCTGGGCGATCAACAGGAATCCATCCTTCCAATTCGTTTGCCGACGGTAAATAACCGGAAATATCCAGGGACTTTTCCGGGAAAGAAAGCACATGTATGAACATCAACATACACATCAAAAAAACAACAGATATACTTATTTTCACAATATTTTAAACTGCGGTTTCTTTTATTATGAGATCATTCAGGTTCTTCTGCCCGAGACCCAAGGCCGCGGCCTCCTGGATCGCGATTATGTTTTCCGGTTCTAATCCCCACAATCTGCAGCAGTAGGAATCAATAGCGACCCTATCCGTCCCAGCAATAACTTTTTTGGGTTTTATGATCTCGCCTGGACCAAACGGGCCGTTTGTCGTGATAAACTCTGTTGCATCCACCACACAAAGATCGGGCTTCACAATAGTATTCAAATCAGCAATGCACTGATCCAAATGCCGGATAGCATTAATATCCGTTGTCCAATTCTTGAGATGAAACGTTCTGTTGCTTTTACTATAATTCAGACCCATCATATTTTTTAAAGTGCCTGTAAACTTATTCCCGGCATGGTCTTTTGTAATAGGCATGGTGATAAAAACATCATGGGAATAAAATTCATTCATGATCTGGGCTTCTTTTAAAACTAGACCATTCGGAATTGGGACTTTTTTAAAACCTGACTCATCTCGGTTGTCTACTATAACCAGTTTCCCGCCTTCTTCATTAACCACAGATAAAAGCCCTGTGCTCTTCCAGTTTTTTTCCGGCAGCAAACTCACACAGGTGACCCTATCCGCTCCCGCATCCCTGCACATTCGGATAACCGCCTTGAGTAATTCCGGCTTTGTGAAAGCACCGGGATTATTCCTTTGTGGATTGGCAAGAATAGCAACCTTAGAATCCCGGGAAACAAATTTTTCCATGCCCCCCAGCTGTTCAACAGCCTTGAGGGTATTGGAAAAATAATCATCTCCTTTGACAACAGATATATCAATCTTTTCTGCTGCAGCTTTTTGACATGAACTTAGAGACGTGAGAACAGAACCGCCTAACACGGATGCCGCGCCAATAGCGGCCGTCTTTTTGATGAATGACCGCCTGGTTATGTTTTTTTTCATAACAAACCTCCCTTGATTTTCATTTGATAATATGAATGGCTGTCTGCCGGCCATTCAATATTTATATTATGAAGAGACCCTTCAATTACTGCATTTAG
>CBDVEQ010000107.1:0-9877 GCA_965373045.1 uncultured bacterium
TCCTTCTGAATCTCTCTCGCGCAGCCGGGCAAGGATCATAAAACTGTTCTGCTCGACAAAATAGCTGTTCACATCCAGAAGCACTGAATATTCCGAGAGATTATACATAATGTATTCTTTAAACCTATTAAGGACATCTTCTTTCTTCCGGATGAATTCGTTCACAGTTACATTAGGCGTCGGAGAGATCACTGAGTAAGACGGAGAAAAAAGAAACAGAATAGACCCCTCGCCCAGTTCAAAGTAGAAATTCTTAAGTGTTTTTTGATGGAGATCATCAAATAATTTCCCTTCTAAAGGAGGTATCTTTGTCAGATCCAGTTTGCTGAGTTCTTCGACTTCATTCATTGGAATGACCTCTTCAAGAAATTTGATACTATCACTTCATTTTAATAATTGCAAACAAGCTATCTCAGGTATGTCCAGTCGCGGCTTTCATATTTATCATGCTGCAGCGCTTGGATCTTCAGTATATCCTTACTGGAAAATTCATGTGACAAACAATCGATCCTGAAAAAATCAGAGAAACCTTGGATGAAAAAATCAACGGCTTGTTTATAAGACAATTCCCGTCCTAAAGCCTCTGACAGAGAGATGAGGCTGATCTTGGACCCTAATCTGAAAGACGAAACCATTCTCAGGATCTGCTCATTTTCGCCCGTGGGAATAGAGCCGTGCTGTATAAATCTTGTGCCGACTCGCTTCTGAGCACTTCCAATGACCTTTTTACCATTTACCTCAATTTCGTTTTGAGCCGGATGGGAAAAGCATGGAAAAACGCCTTTAATATACTCAACCGGCGGCGCATCGGCCAGTTCGGGTTTTAATCCCATCAATTCCAGGCCCCTCATCAGCCCCAGAGAGATTTTTCTGTAGGAATCAGGCAGCCTGTCTGTAAACGTTTCTTTATCCGATGAACAGAGAGAATAGGTGATCTCATGGTCATGCAGCACCAGCTTTCCGCCAGTCATACGGCGGACAATATCGATTTCTCCGGCTTCACAGAAGGAAAGATCCGCTGCTTTTTGTATCTGCTGGGAATAACCGAGAGAGACAGTGGGATTTTTCCACCGGTAGAAGCGCAAAAATGTTTGCGGCTGTTCAGATAAAGAATTAAAAAGAAATTCATCTACAGCCATGTTCCAGGACCCTTTTTGAGGGACATTGTCGATGATCAGATGCCACTTTTTCATGTCTTTTTCTGGATTCCTGTTTCTGCAGGAATAACAAATGGAAAGATGGAGCGGGCAACGGGATTTGAACCCGCGACCCCGAGCTTGGGAAGCTCGTACTCTACCACTGAGTTATGCCCGCTCTTTAATCGGCTTTTATGATATCGCTTATTTCTCGATTTTTCAATCCCATATCCAAACCTTATTCATAAAGAATCTAAACCCAAGTATCGCGGATGGGTATACCAATGGCTTTATTAAATTTGACAAAGGCATGAAGAAATAATAATTTAGTAATGAGCAAAAAAGAGGGAAGTTTACGCATTATGTGGAACAAAGATCAAAATTGCCAAAAAAATGAATGAGTTGTTCAAACCTATAGACCCTTTTACAATAATAAAGGAAATCGAAGCGATATGGCAAAAAAATATTTAGTCCTGATAGTGGACGACATCAAAGAGAGCAGACTTCTCCTTCGGAAGATAATTAAGAGCATGGATTATAATATACAAGAGGCTGCTAACGGCAAAGAAGGGTTGGAAATAGCCCGACTGCACAAACCTGGTCTGATCATCTCCGATATCCTCATGCCGGTAATGGATGGTTTCCAGTTTTGCAGAGAAGTAAAGAAAGATGATAAGTTAAAGAATATCCCTTTTATTATTTACACAGCCACCTACACAGACAAGAAAGATGAAGAATTCGCCTTTTCACTTGGAGTGGAAAGATTTATTCGAAAACCCACCGGGCCGGATAAGTTTATAAAGATTATTCAAAGTGTGATTAGTAATGCAAAAAAGGGCACATTAGAACCCAAAAAGCCGATTTTTAAGGAAGAGAAAGAGATTTTAAAATTTTACAATGAGAGATTGATTAATAAACTTGAAAAAAAGACGCTGGATCTGGAAAAAGAAATCACCGAGCGCAAACAGGTAGAAGAAAAACTAAATAAAATCAACCAGTTATACGCTACGCTAATCCAGATCAACCAGGCCATTATAAGAGAGCGGGATAAGCAAAAATTACTTCAAGAAATTTGTAATATCGCTGTCGAATTCGGCAAGTTCAAGTTAGCATGGATAGGATTAGTTGATGAAGAAAACAAATTAATTAAACCGGCTGCTTTTAGCGGAGAAGGCTCTGATTATCTGAAAAATATTAAGATTTCGCTTACCAACGATATAACCAGAAAAGGACCTACTGGCAGGTCAATTCGTGAGGGAAAGAGTGTTGTCTTTAATGATCTGGAAAACAACCCCGATTTTGCGCCCTGGCGCAAGCAGGCTCTTGAAAAAGGGTACCGCTCATCTGGAGCTTTTCCCATACGATTAAATAACAGCGTCATTGGTTCTTTAAATGTATATGCCGTTGAAACCTATTTCTTTGATGAAGATGAGATAAAGCTGCTCGAAGAAACGGTCGCAGATATTTCCTTTGCTTTAGAAAAATTTAGGGAAGAGGATAATCGCAAGCAGGTGGAGGAAACGCTGCGCATTGAGAGAGACAACCTGAACAACATTTTTGAGGCGATGGAAGATGGCGTTTATATTGTTAACCAACAATATGATATCCAATATGTGAATCCGGTGCTTATAAAAGAATTCGGTAATTATGAGAGTAGGAAGTGTTATGAATATTTCCACGACATAAAAGAGGTTTGCCCCTGGTGCAAGAATCTCGAGGTTTTCGCGGGAAAAACCGTGCGTTGGGAATGGTATTCAATAAAGAACCAGAGAACGTATGACCTGATTGACACCTTGCTTAAGAATCCTGACGGCAGCATTTCAAAGCTGGAAATATTTCGCGACATCACCGAGCGCAAGCGTACAGAGGATGCATTAAGATTATCCAAAGAGTTTTCTGAAAATTTAATAGAAACAGCTAATTCGATTATACTCACCCTTGATAAAAACGCAAATATTACAACTTTTAATACATATGCAGAAAATCTGACAGGATATAAAAAAGAAGATGTTCTAGGAAAAAATTTGTTTGAACTGTTTATTCCAGAAGGGGATCGAGAAAAGATCCCAAGAGTCTTCAAGAATGTGCTAAGACAAATGCCTGATTTCTCATCTTATGAAAATCCCATCTTAATTAAAAACGGTTCAGAGCGGTTAATTTCCTGGAAAAATACTGTTCTTAAAAACAAATCGGGAGAACCTTATGGCGTTCTTAGTATTGGTACTGACATCACCGAGCGCAAGAAAATAGAGGATGCACTAAAAAATTCGGAGAAACAGCTAAAGATAATATTTGAATCTGCGCCGGATGCATATTATATAAACGACTTAAAAGGCATTTTATTAGCTGGCAATAAAGCCGCAGAAAAAATAACCGGGTATAAGAGGGAAGAATTAATCGGATCTAGTTTTTTAAAATTGAAATTATTATCTCCAAAGCAACTCCCGAAAGCGGCTGTGCTTTTAGCCAAAAATGCTATGGGGCAATCCACCGGACCCGATGAGTTTATTTTAAACCGGAAAGACGGTACTCAGGTTCCAGTGGAAATAATGACATTCCCAATAAAGATCAAAGATAAAACCAGGGTGTTAGCTATTGCCCGAGACATCACCAAGCGCAAGCAGGCGGAAAAAGAGACAGAAACGCTCCAAATGCGACTCCAGCAAGCACAAAAGATGGAAGCTGTCGGAACCCTCGCCGGCGGTATTGCTCATGACTTCAACAACATCCTTTCCGCTATTATTGGGTATACAGAGATAGCTCTGGATGATGTTAAAAAGGAGACTTTGCTTCATAGCAACCTGAAGGAAGTGTTCAAGGCGGGAAGGCGTGCGAAAGACCTTGTAAAACAAATTCTTGCCTTCAGCCGCCAGAGCGAACAGGAACGCCAGCGGCTTCAAGTAAAGTATCTTACTAAAGAGGCACTCAAGCTGCTAAGATCGTCACTACCCACAACTATTGAAATCCGCCAGGACATCCAGAGTGATTCGGTTGTTCTGGCAGATCCCACCCAAATCCATCAGGTGTTGATGAATCTTTGTACAAATGCAGGCTCTGCCATGCAGGAAAAAGGCGGGGTGCTGGACGTGAAGCTTAAAGATGTGGAACTTGATACTGAGTTTACTTCTAGACATCCAGATCTCAAACCTGGCCTTTATGTGAATTTGACAGTCAGCGATACAGGACACGGTATGTCTCCCAAGGTTCTGGAACGGATTTTTGACCCTTTTTTCACGACAAAAGAAAAAGGTGAAGGGACAGGTATGGGGCTTTCTGTTGTTCACGGCATTGTAAAAAGTTATGGAGGAACAATCACTGCCTACAGCGAACCGGGAAAGGGGTCCACATTTAACGTTTTTTTACCTGTCACTGAAGCCAAAGCAGAATCGGAGAAAAAGAAAGAAGGAACGATCCCTAAAGGGAAAGAGCGCATTCTTTGCATTGACGATGAACAGGTTCTGGTAGACCTGGGAAAGCAAATGTTAGAATCCTTAGGTTACAAGGTGACAGCCAAAACAAGCAGTGTCGAAGCCCTTAAACTTTTTAAGTCACAACCCGACATGTTTGATCTTATCATCACCGATATGACGATGCCGAGTATGACAGGTGAAGAACTTGCCAAAGAGGTTTTGGCAATCCGGCCGGATATTCGTGTAATCCTATGTACCGGATTCAGCGCGAAGATCGATAAAGAAAAGGCAAAATCCATAGGTATCCGGGCATTTGTTATGAAGCCTATACTCAAACAGCAGATGGCTGAAACTGTCAGGGAAGTGCTGGATTCAAAAAAAGAAAAAGGGGGGTGAATTATGGCTCGCATTCTTATAATAGAAGATGATGTTCAATTTAGAAAGATGCTCCGACAGATGTTGGAGAGAGAGGCATATGAAATATTGGAAGCGCCCGATGGTGCTGAGGGATTGAAAATCTACCGCGAAGAGCCAACTGATATTGTTATCACAGACATCCTCATGGAGGGAAAGGATGGAATCGAGACGATCATAGAACTCAGGCGAGACTTTCCAGAAGTAAAAATTATCGCTATGTCTGGAGGAGGTCGTATAGCGCCAGAGTATTATTTAAATATGGCCCAAAAACTCGGTTCTCTACAGACATTGACAAAACCTTTTGACCGGAAGGAACTGCTTGAGGCAGTTCGTAATATCCTTAAATAAACTGGAACAAGATAATGACAATAAAGATCTTGGTCATAGATGATGAGGCTCCTGTACGGAACCTTATCAAACAGATCCTTGAGCAAAAAAAATATAACTGCACTTTGGCCTCCAGCGCACAGGAAGCCCGTAATTGTTTAAAAAAGCAAAAGTTCGAACTGCTTCTTTGCGACATGAATATGCCGGGAGAGTCCGGACTTGACTTCCTCCGGGAAGTCCTACCCAAGCATAAAGATATGGTCGCCACAATGGTGACCGCGGTAGACGATCTTCTCGTTGCAGAAGCCATCATGGAAGTGGGGGTTTATGATTACATCATCAAACCTTTTGACCACAACGGGCTACTGATCAGTGTGGCCAATGCATTACGCCACCGCGAGCTGGAAATTGCCAATAGAGCCTATCAAGAAAAGCTGGAGCAGATGGTTTCAGAACGAACTGTCAAATTGCGGAAAGCGCTGGATGGGATCATCCACACCATAGCTTTAACCGTCGAAACCAGGGATCCCTACACAGCAGGACATCAAAAGCGGGTGGCAAAACTTGCTTCTGCTATAGCCAAAGAGATTGGTTTTACAGAGGAGCAAGTGGAAGGAATCTTCATGGCCGGGATCATTCATGACCTCGGCAAGATATCCGTACCGGCCGAGATTCTCTCTAAGCCAACTAGATTGACTGAAAACGAATTTAATCTTATTAAGGATCACTCCCAAGTCGGCTACAATATTCTAAAGGATATAGATTTCCCCTGGCCGATAGCCCAGATGGTCCTTCAACACCACGAAAGAGTGGATGGCTCAGGATATCCCCAGGGATTATCTGGGGAGGAGATTCTCATTGAAGCCAGAATTCTTGGAGTCTCGGATGTTGTGGAGGCTATGTCCTCTCATCGGCCTTACCGTCCTGCTCTAGGTATAGATAAGGCATTGGAGGAAATTAAAAAGAATAAAGGAATATTCTATGATCCCAAGGTAGCAGATGTTTGTTTGAAGCTCTTTTCTGAGAAAGGGTTTAAGTTCGAATAAAATGTTAAAATACAGGAGAATTGAGGGATCTATCCCCTTGCTCTACTTCAGCGAAAGCCGGGAGTAGGCCATTCCATCGGGTTCTTTCCCTGCAATCAAACGGGATTTAATCTTCCAAGTCTTCAAGTCGATAACAGTGACGATACCAACCCGGGTGTTAGAAATAAAGGCATGACTTCCATCCGGCGAAATGACGATCCCCATAGGTGTGGGACTGGTTCCGAATTGATTGAACATACGTCCGTCCAGGCCTTCCTCAGCCTTTATGTCCATGGAGATCCGACGCCGTTCCTTTTTATACTCTGTATCAAATACGGCAACATCTCCGGTTCGGGCATTGGAGACAAGGGCATATTTTCCATCCGGAGTAAACTTGATCCTGATAGGGAATGATGCTGACGGGATGGTCTTTATTATCTCCAGTGTGGATGTATTGATAACACAGATCGTGTCAGCCTCACGATTGGTCACCCAGGCTTCCATGCCATCCGGTGTTACGGCAACACCTTCCGCTCCTTTCCCTGTCATGATTGATTTTATCTCCTCTCCTTTTTCTATATCCAGCACACTGACGGCTCCCGATTCTATGCTGGCAGCAAACCCCTTTTTTCCATCAGGTGTGATGGCGATCATGTGGCAGCTAAGATCTCCTGTTGAGATAACTCTTTCTACAACACCTTCTTTGATATTGACTAAAATGACAGCCCGGTTTCTTTCGACCGTAGCAATGATATGTTCTCCATCCGGAAGAAACTCGATGCCGTGTGGGGCCTGATATTCCCCAAGATGGATGGTATTTAAGGGACGTTTCCGTTCAATATTGATAACAGTGAGGGTACTGAGGGGGCGTTCGCCATAATTACAAACTACGGCTGTTTTTCCATCCGGAGAAACCGCTACTTCATGGGGCCCGATCCCTGTTCCAAGGATAGCTACAGGTTTTCCGGTCTCCAGGGAAATAAGCGTGACAGTGGCTTCGGATTTATTCAGGACAACAAGAGTTCCATTCAAGAATTTAGATCGATCCTGGCTTTGAGACGTAATTATTGATAAACATAAAGCCAAAATCAGATATTTTAATTTTTTCATAATTAACCCTCTAAAAATGGTACACTTTTTCTTTATCTTCCGGAAGTGTTATGAGAAAATAATTTATGAATCCAGAAATAGAGGAAGGATTAATATGATCAGACATTTTAAAAACATTCAACTCTTTTCTTTTTTATTTTTGCTTTGTATTCTTGTGGCTTTTATAAATCCGGCTAGTATTCTTTCTGCCAATAATGAAGAACGCGTCTCCGAGTTCGGTCATTACCATGGCTATTCTGAAGATATCTACGACTCCTGGATCCGGACATCGCTGTATGTCTCTATGCGGGATGGAGTCAAGCTGGCCGTGGACATCATCCGTCCGGCAAAAAATGGCGAGATAGAAAAGGCTCCTCTCCCACTGGTCTGGACCCATAACCGCTACCGCCGCGCCTTTCTCCATCAGGGAAAGGTCATCGATATGACCCGTTCTTCCTATGTAAGAGCTTTGCTGAAAAGAGGTTATATCGTTGGTGTTGTTGATGTCCGGGGAGCGGGTGCATCATTTGGCCGATCAACAGGTGTTTTCACAAAGGAAGAAACACAGGATGCCTATGAGATGACGGAATGGTTCGCAGCCCAGTCCTGGTGTGACGGAAATATTGGCATGTTCGGCGGCTCCTATCTTGGAATAACCCAGATCATGGCTGCCATCAAAAAACCTCCTCATCTGAAGGCGATCTTTCCCATGGTAGCTCTGTTTGACCTTTATGAATTCATCGCACCAGGCGGCGTATTCCGGGATGATTTTATCCGCACATGGGATGCTCTGACATGGCAGTTGGATACCCAGGATATTGCAGCTCCTGTTGACATGGATACGGACCAGGCACTTCTCAAAGCTGCTGTTGCAGAGCATCAGCATAACATCCGTCTGTTCGAATCCATAAATTCGCTCAGATTTAGAGATAGTCTGCATGAGGCAACAGGTTCTTATCCCTATAAGGAATGGCATCCTGCTGGTTATATCCAGGAGATCAACGAATCAAAGATCCCCATGTATCTCTGGTGCGGGTGGTTTGATTCCTACACACGGGACGGATTTCAAATGTATAGAAATTTTAATAGCCCTAGAAAAATCGTTATGGGCGCATGGTCTCATTCTCCAGAGGACCCCGACATCCAGGCCATGGAATTCCCTATTTACACATTGGAACAGATCCGCTGGTTTGATTACTGGCTCAAAGGGATAGATAACGGCATCATGAAAGAAGCTCCCATACACTACCAGGTTATAAACACCCCCAAGGACTTTGAGTGGAAAACCGCAACTCAATGGCCGCTCCGAAATGAAAAACAGACTCCTTATTATTTTAATGCTGGCTCCTCAGAAAGTATCAGCTCGATAAATGACGGACGGTTAACCACAACTCTTCCGATTGACAAAGAAGGAAAGGATGATTATAAGGTAGATTTTTCTACCACAACAGGGACCTCCACACGCTGGGATAATGCTGCAGGAGGAGGATTCGAATATCCTGATATGACTGCCAACGACCAAAAAGCCCTGACCTATACCACGGCGCCTCTGGACACTGACCTTGAGATCACCGGACATCCGGTCGTCCATCTCTGGGCCAGCTCCACAGCCACAGACGGGAGCTTTTTTGCCTACCTGGAAGAGATCGACTCCCTGGGTTTCTCCCATTACCTGACAGAGGGAACATTGAAGGCCTCTTACCGCTCTCTCAATGACCCTCCATACGATTCCCTGGGACTTCCCTATCACAGAGGCTTTAAGGAAGATATTCAGGAACTTATACCCGGAACGCCCGTAGAGCTTGTATTTGATCTGCATCCGATCTCAAATGTGTTCAATAAAGGAAACCGTTTGCGGGTGACTATCGCTTGTGCGGACAAGGACAATGCAGAAACCATCGAACAGTCATTGCCGCCTACTGTCACGATCTACCGAAATACAGACAAGGCCTCCTATATCCTTCTACCGGTCATCCAGGCGCTGACAGATACTCCGGCCCAGCCCGGGGCTGATATATCACTGTTCTACATTATCCTGACCGTTATTGTTGTTGTTTTTTTCACAATAATACTGACGCTTTATTTGCGAAAAAAATCTAATTGATAGGAAATAGGATATGACGAAAAAGAAATTAACAATAACTCGCAGAAATTTTTTCAAACAGTCGCTGACAGCTGCCGCAGTCCTGACCATCGTTCCGAGGCATGTCCTCGGAGGACAGGGATATACTCCTCCCAGTGACGAATTGACCAGAGCAGTGATCGGAGTTGGGGGCATGGGAAGGGACCATTTGAAATATCCGGCCGGTAAACTTCTGGCTGTGTGTGATGTTGACGCTAAACACCTGCAGATGGCCCTTGATATCGCTGGCCCAGGGGTCAAAGGGTACAGGGATTTTCGAGAAATTCTTCAGAGACCAGACCTCGACATAGTTCACATCCCCACTCCTCCACACAGCCATGCCCTCATCTC
>CBDVEQ010000108.1:0-9750 GCA_965373045.1 uncultured bacterium
CCACATTGACAATTTTACCGCCCAGACCGATAACCACGCCGACCGTATCTTTTTTGAGTTGGGGAATGACTTTCATGCGTTTTTCTATCTTTTCGATCCTCACGACATTCTCTTTGTTCTCATACGCATCCTGATAAGCGCTGGTCGGGGATGCCACACCCATTTTCCGATTTTGCCTGGAGATCTGATCCCAAATCTCGGACTGAGCGGCCGCGGATTTTTCCTGGGCCTTGGCGCGCAGCTTGTAGGTCCCGATATTATTTTTACTGTAAAATTCCTTGGAACGGTGAGTCCAGCGCCCGTGCTCCACACAATAAACCGGAACGGTTAGATCTTGGGTTCCGGGAGCCAGAAGAAGGTCAGAAGCCAGAATGCGGTCCTGCTTGCATCCGGTCAGGATCTCCCCGCCCATCAGATAGATCATATGTTTGGAATGATTGGATATCTTGACCCGGGGAACACGTCCGCCTTCCAGTTCCGTGATCTCGAGCCATTTGTGTTTCATGGCGTCTTCCAGGGTGACATACTTGGTTTTGTCCTTGATCCTTGTCAGATACACAGGAACAACAGTCAAACTTCCGTAGCTGACAGGCTTTCCCACTTCCAGGGATCGGATAAGATCCTGGACTGGACTTTGCCTACCCGCTTTTGCCTGGCCCGAAAAATTTCCGCCGAACACAAGAACAACCGCAAGAACAATACAGAATAAAACATTTCTTTTCATTGTTATTTCTCCTTTCTCTGTTTTTTTGCCTTTCTCATTTTTTTTGTCCTGCTGACTTCAAGATACAAAAAAACAAAGTGGAGGTTGTCACCCAAACGTAAAAGGTTTGTAAAATAAATGTAAAAATGGTGTGTAGTGTTATGAAATAGGAAGTTTAATCTTCCTTCTTCATTCCATCCTTGATCATCAGGCGAAGCATGTCATCCGGTACGGGAAAGCCCGGATGAGCCTCTTTGGCGTGGGCCTTGCCTTGGGTAAAAATCAGATCCAGAGCTTTTTCCTCTGAATCCGCATCCACGGTTAGGGATTCCTTACAAAGAGGGCAAGTATAAGAATATTTCATAATGATAATATTATCTTTCCCTGAAGCTTAAGTCAAATAGATTAGGACCAGGTCTCTCCTTCCCTTGAGATCCTATGCTCATGGTGATATAAACGGAATAAACGAGGCAAATGATGACATCTAAAGAACGACTGATGCTGGCCCTTAACAGGGAAAAACCGGACAGGCTTCCGGTCACTGTGCATCAGTGGCAGCGCTATCACCTTGACAAATATATGGGCGGAAAAAGCGATCTTGAAGCATATCAGGCAGTCGGGATGGACGCCCAAATCCAGTACCAGGAAGAAGCAGCCCCGCTCTGGCTGGTGGATTCAAATTTCACAAAAACAGTCACCGCTCAATGGCAGGATGAAGTTAAGGTAATCAGCAACAGTCCGGACAGCCGGATCGACCGTCATACCATTCACACTCCTGAGGGAAATCTATCGTATAAAACAGCCGGCGACCAAAAGACTTCCTGGATTACCGAATTCCTGATTAAACATGATACAGACATCCAACTGATCAAAAAATACATGCCTGTCCCCAGACTTGACTTGAAACCGGTCTCTAATAAATACGATGAGGTTGGAGACAAAGGCATTCTACGCGGCTTTGTCTGGGGGGACCAGGCCGGATGCTGGCAGCACGCTGCCTGCCTCATGAATATTACAGATCTGATCCTGAAAACTTTCTCCCAGCCCGGCTGGGTGCATGAACTGATGCAGATCCTGCTGGAAAAAAAACTTGTGTTCATCGAAAACTTAAAAGGCGCAAAATTCGATCTGATCGAAACCGGAGGAGGAGCCGGTTCCTCAACCCTGATCTCCCCGGACATCTACAAGGAGTTCTGCCTCCCCTACGACAAAAAAATGCATGACGCCCTGCATGAGCTTGGCTTCAAAATCACCTACCATACCTGCGGAGGAACTTTAGGGATCGAGGAACATATCATCCAGAACGGTGCTGATGCATCAGAGACTCTGGCACCCAAAAGCATAGGCGGGAATCAGGAACCATGGGAATTCAAGCAGAAGGTCGGGCACCGCCTTGCCCTGATCGGCGGAATGGATCAGTTTAATGTCCTGACTGATGGGACACATAAAAAGATTCGCGAGCAGGTCAGAATCCTTTTTGAAAAAGTAGGCAAAGATGGCGGATACATTCTTTCCTGCACAGATCACTTTTTTGAGACGCCGCCGGAAAACCTTAAGGTCTTTGCAGCCGCTGCCCGCGGCTGCATTTATTGATTTTTGTTCATAAACCGGCCTGTGATTCAGTCACAGGAACGACGATTGATTTGGGTGTCGTCGAATTTCATGAATATTCCAGGAGCCTGGATGATTCACGGGTCGATGTGGGAGGCGCGGCGTATGAAGCTGTATTCATATACTGCGATTGCGCCGCAACAAAGCAGATCGACTTGCCCGTAGGGGAAAAGCGACCGAAAATAATTTTTAATCAATGAAACAAGTAAAGCAACAATCATCCTCAAAAAAACCATAATCACTAGTGCTTTAAAAAGAAAAATATTGTAAGCTTTCGGTCGCTTTTATGAATAATCCAGGTCGTTGACTAATAATAATGGGTGGTGTAAACTACCAAAATTCAAATACCAGGGTTATTCCCAGACAATGAAACCTATCAGAAATAACAAACCGGAAGAATTCACCAAGCACTACGATCACACTTTACACGAAAAGGCTATCTTTAAGCGATGGGTCGAAACCGATGCCTTTTCCGCATCACCTGATGAACGGAAAGACCGCTATATCATCATGATGCCCCTTCCCAATGTTACAGGAGCCCTGCACATGGGCCATGCCATGGACAATGTGATGCAGGACCTGCTGACACGCTGGCACAGGATGATGGGTGACAATACTCTCTGGATGCCCGGCATCGACCATGCAGGCATCGCCAC
The DNA here is from genome assembly GCA_965373045.1 of uncultured bacterium. Taxonomy (GTDB): domain Bacteria; phylum Acidobacteriota; class Aminicenantia; order Aminicenantales; family Aminicenantaceae; genus DAOVDI01. The sequence continues at coordinate 2,971 of CBDVEQ010000108.1, forward strand.
ACAGGCTGTTGTGGAAAAGCGGTTGTTCGAGTTGGAGGGCAAAACACGGCATGACACCGGCCGCGAGGTCCTGGTCAAAAAGATCTGGGCGTGGAAGGATGAATACCAGCAGCGGATCGTCAAGCAGCTCCAGAGCATTGGCTGTTCCTGCGAGTGGACAAGGCAGCGTTTCACAATGGACGCTGTCTGTACCAGGGCCGTCCGTGAAGCTTTTTTCCGCCTCTTCCGTAACGGGTTGATATTCCGCGGCGACCGCCTGGTGAACTGGGACTGTCAGCTTCAGACCGCGGTTTCCGATGATGAGATAGTATATGAAAAAGTGCAGGGTCACTTCTGGCACATCCGGTATCCGGTGATCGACCCCAAACCCGGTGAGCCCGAATATGTGACCGTGGCCACTACCAGGCCTGAGACAATGCTGGGGGATACAGCGATGGCCTGCCATCCTGATCCGGCCGGGGAACTTGATAGATTAAGCCGCCTTATTCCTGAGCGGATCAAAAATGCACCTAAAAAGGAAAAGCCTCTACTGGAGGAGGAGCTACGCCAGATCAAAGAAAGGAAAAAGACCCTCCTGCCCAACCTTATAAAACTGAAGGAAATGGCCGAAGACGGGCGCAAAATCTTACTCCCTCTGCTCAACAGGGAGATGCCCCTTATTCTGGACGAGTGGGCCAAGCCCCATCTCGGTTCAGGATGCGTCAAGATCACGCCTGCCCATGACCCCAATGATTATGATGTCTGGACCCGCCACCGTGAAGATATCGATATAATCAATATCCTGAATCTTGACGGCACTCTCAATGACAATGCCGGACCCTACTCCGGCATCGACCGGTTCGACGCGCGCAAAAAAGTTTTGTCCGACCTGGAATCCCAGGGCCTCCTGGAGAAGACCGAAGACCGGGAGATCGAGATCGGGCACTCCGATCGATCCAAGTCCCAGATCGAACCTTTTTTATCCAAACAGTGGTTTATCAACATGGGCGACACCAAAGGAGGAATCCTCTGCGGAGCAGGGACAGAGAAAGAATTCCGCTCTCCCGGATTAGCCCAGGCCGCAATCGATGCCATAGACTCTAACTATAAAACAGCAACAGGCCGAAGACTGACATTTTTTCCTGATCACACACGCTACGGCGGAACCTACGTCAGCTGGCTTTCCGAAAAAAGAAACTGGTGCATCAGCCGTCAGCTCTGGTGGGGCCACAGGATCCCTATCTGGCATAAGGAACTATTCAAAGACAAGCTCAAAGATGTATTGAAGATCCTTCCTTCTGGAGAGGAGGACAATATCCACGCCTGGATAGCTGATTCAGAAGGAAATCTATATAAAACCGGCGAGGTCGAAAAACTCAAGGAAAACAGCCGCTACAGCCTTCTTGTTTCACTGAGAAATGAAGAAGCGGAAAAATCATACTCAGAAAAACTCTATTTGGCCGGCCTTGCTCAGGATCCCGATGTTCTTGACACCTGGTTCAGCTCGTCTCTCTGGCCTTTCAGCACACTGGGCTGGCCTGATCCGGACACTGCACTCGTCGATCTGGGCCAGAAGACGCTCGGGGCATCTGAAGGCAAGGACAACTGCCTGAATTATTATTATCCCGGCTCCTGCCTTGTCACCGGCAGAGATATCATCACTCTCTGGGTTGCCCGTATGCAGCTCATGGGACTGTATTTCCTTGGAGATGTCCCCTTTACCGACTGTTTTATTCATGCCAACATCCAGGACGGAAAAGGGGAGCGGATGAGCAAAAGCAAGGGAAACGGCATCGATCCGGAAGACATCATCGAAAAATACGGGGTCGATGCGATGAGATATGTCCTCTGCGAGATGCAGACCGGCACCCAGGATATCCGCCTTCCTGTTCAGGCTGTTTCCCCCTACACAGGAGAAATGGTGGACCTGGCTGCAGCCAAACACGGCCAGACCATCTTCACTTACATCTGCCCTGGAAGCGGCAAGGAATTTGATGTCCTGGGCACCATGCCAGACCTGCCTATGGCCCGGATCATCAGCGACCGGTTTGAAGTCGGCCGCGCTTTCTGCACAAAACTGTGGAATGCAGCCCGCTTCGCCATGACCAATCTCGGCACACACGAATTCACCGCTCTTTCCACTGACCATTTGGAAGCAGAGGACCGGTGGATCCTGTCCCGCCTCTCCCGCATCATACGGAAAGTGACCGACAGGCTTTATGCCTACAACCCTTCTGCTGCAATCGGTGCCGCCCGGGAATTTTTTTGGTCAGAGTTCTGCGATTGGTACCTGGAACTTATCAAGCCCCGCTTCAAAGACGAGTCTTCTGCTCCAACAGCAAGGACAGTCCTTTCCCTGGTCCTGGACCAGTTGCTCCGGCTCTTCCACCCATTTGTCCCTTTTATTACAGAAGTCCTTTGGGAACGTCTTTCCATACAATGTCCTGTCAGAGGACTTATTAAGCCGCAGGCTTCATCAGAACTTCTGATTTCCGCAGCATGGCCGAAACCCACCCCGGATTGGGAGGACAAAGACATCGAAGCCGAATTCTTCACAGCTATGGCCGTTATTCGTGGCATACGCGAACTCCGCTCCCGCTATAACATTCCCCCGGCCAAAAAATTGGAAGCTCAGATCAAGGCGGCAAAAAAGAACACTGATATCCTCAACAGAATGCAAAATCATATTCTGCTTATGGGCGGATTGTCCTCTTTAGAGATCGGCACAGATTTGGAACGGCCCCCCACGGCCGCAACTCAGATCGTGGCAGAAATGGAAGTCTATATGGACGGCCTCATCGATCCGGCCAAGGAAAAAGAACGCCTTACCCGGCAGCGCGAGAAACTTCTCAAAGAAGCCGGTAAAGCGGAAGAGCGGCTCGAAAATGAAAATTTTGTCAACCGCGCCCCTGGAGAAGTTGTGGAAGCGGAAAAAAAGAAACTCACAGAGATCAAGGCGCAGATCGAACTGATCGACAAGAATCTGGCTTCTCTCGGCTCTTCACAATAATCCAAACTTGAAACATCATTTTGAAAATCAGCAGATCAGGTTTAAAACCTTAGGGACAGTCCTAAAAGAGACCTTTCTGAATCCAGTGGGATGACTGTATCCGCCAAGGATCTCACCATCCGTCTGGATGTGGAAATCGTCATCGGCTGATACTGTAAATTCTTTTGACTGGAGTGTTTCGACGCTTTCAACTCTGATGTGCCTTCCCTTTCGTGCTTGAAAAGCGATTTTTACAAGGCGGCCCAGGGAACATTGTCTGATCAAGCAGCTGTCCAACAATCCGTCATCAGGCAAAGCAGCCGGGCACATGTTCAGGCCTGTTGCCCAGAAACGGATATTGCTGAACAGCGCCACATGAAACATTTCTGCAATGGGACCGGCATCTGTTTCGATCAAAAGGTAGACAGGGATTTTACCTGACCGGTGAGTCTTGATAACACCGGCAATGCCGGCTAACATTTGAGATCTGGCACGCCCGCGGCCCTGTATCGAAAGTTCCTCAACATAGCGGTTAACATTTACCCCCAGCCCGATATTCGCCTGTCCCAGAAAATAGCTCAAAACAATTCCGTTCCCGACAATACTTCCCAGATCGATCTTACGTGTGCGACCTTTTTGAATGGCCCTGCAGGCTGATTCCAGTGTGTGAAGACCGAATTCTTTGGTTATATCATTGGAAGAACCAATGCCGATCATTCCAAAATCGATTTCCGTCCCGGTTTTAAGGATCTCGTTCACAATAATGTTGAACGTCGAATCCCCTCCTGCTCCGATAATACGGCGGTATGTTCCGGCCTTTTCCCGGACAAGTGTTCTCAACTCTTCTTCGCTTTGAGTTATAAACAGATCGTAAGGGATGTTAAACCGTTGAAGATAAACTTCCAACCGTCCCTTCTTCTGCAAGGCTTTGCCCTTCCCCGCTGAAGGATTGAGGATAACAAGCGTATTAGAATTATTCATTCTTGTTTTTTTTCATTTCCTGCGCCCGCTGGCTCAACTTTATATGAATGCTCTTCAGGTCCCCCCTAATATAATGCAGAACCGGAAGCCAGAGGAACACATTAAGCGCCCAGAAGACAAGCACAGACCACATGGCTGCTTTCATCCCCCATACTGTTGCAATATATGAAGCAATAAGCGGTCCGATCGCATATCCCAACATGTCCATAACAGACGCGAGAGAGATCATGGTGGCCCGGTGCTCGGGAAGATTGGTATCTGTCAAACAGCTGTACCAGTTGGGATTGACCCCTTGATTAATAAACATCGCAAGCGCAACGAATATGATCAACAGCCACACCCCAGGCACAGCCAGGGTTTGCGACAGCGCCGCACCGGCCGGGATCCAAAAATCCGCCTTCAGAAAAAATACCATGAAGAGGATCGGAAAACTGTTGCAGAACAGGGCGATCAGGACTTTTGCCCGTTTTTCTCTCCGGAATCCCCAATCCCCCAGCCTGCCAAAGGTCAGAGCACCGGCCGCACCGGCTAAAAACACAAGAAGAATAACAAAATTAACGGAATCCGCCGCCATGTTATGGATATCCTTCATATATTTGAAAATGAGAAATAAAATGATCGCGCCGGGAAACACATCTATAAAATTGGCGATCAACCAGAAGTTGCTCCTGTTGGACCAGATGTAGCGGATGTCTTTTTTTTTGATCCGAAACCGGTATTCCGCGCCTTCCAGGATCAGACCTTTTAATTCTTCCTCCTGCCCTCCTCTTTTTGGCTCACGGATAAAAAACAGGCCAGTGGCAAGAATGATATTGATGACTCCAAGCATAAAATAGGCCGCTCTCCACTGATCCGCAAAGGAACCCGCAACAATAAATCCCGTCATGCGTCCGGCCAGCATGGCTACGGATATGAATCCAAATGCGGTTGATCTCCGTCCGGAATCAACCGAATCACCCACCATGGAGAAGATCGCCGGGACGATAGCTCCGATCCCGATCCCGTTGAGCGCCCGTGTTATGAAAAAAAAGACATACCCGGATCCTCCGTGAGGCGCAAGAATGGTCAGCATCGAAAATGTGCCATAGATCAAACAGCCGGCCAGACATATCTTTTTTCTGGATCTCCGGTCCGCATAGATACCAGCAACCATCATGGAAACAGCGGAAAAAAGGGTGAATACAAACGTGACCCAGCCCAGCGGCACAACATTGGATGTATTGTTGAAAAAATCCAGAAGAAGCGGGTTTACCAGAGGCCCCAGCATGGACTGGTCTGCAAAGCTCAAAAGGAGTATGGCCAGAAAAAGGACAAAAGTCAGATAACCGGCCGCTCTGGAAATTTTTTTTCTTTTATTAATCATGCCTTCCATCGTAGTCTTGACCCAAGGGACATTCTGACTTCTTTATCATAGAATAAAACAAAGGGTTCGAGGATTCAAGGGGTCGAGGAGAGGCCAAGGGCCAAAGGCCAATGCAAAAGAGGCCCAAAGCAGCTTCGCCCAAAGAAAAAAAGTCCATAGAAGTCTGTCGAAGTCTATTGAGGTCGAAAAGAGTTTGTTGAGTTTATTGGGTTCGTTGTGTTCTTTGGGTTATTTTAATAATATTTAACTCAATGAACTCAAGAAACTCCATGAACTCAAAGAGCTGGATTCCCGTCCCCGATCGGAGTCGGGGACAAGCTTGCACGGGAATGACAATTTGACAGATTCACATTTCATATGTAAAAATTAGCCTTTTATTAAAGGTTTACATATGATGAAGAAAAGACTTCTGGTTTCTTTCCTGGGTATTTTAATTCTATCCCTTCACTTATTCGGACAGCAAGAAAATAAAACTTCCTTTGCAATTAAGACAGACAAACCGATCAAGATCGATGGGCTTCTAGACGAGCCTGTATGGAAAAAATCTCCGGATGCAAACGATTTCCTCCAGTCCCATCCGGAGCGGGAAAAACCTGATTCAGTAAAAACGTCTGTCAAAATCACCTATGATGAATCATTTCTCTATTTTGGATTCCAATGTTTCGACTCTCAACCGGATCAGATCTCTGCCAGAATCAAAAACAGAGATGCTGATATGAGATATGATGATTCCATCTATATTTTGATCGACGCAGCTTCTTATATGACAAACTATTTCTATTTTATTATAAACCCTCTAGGGACCCAGTCTGACGGCATGATCACTAAAGACGGCCGGATCATAGACCCCCGCTGGAATGAAGTATGGAGAGCAGCTGTTCAATATACAGATTTTGGATGGAGCGCCGAGATCGCCTTAGACCTCAGCAATCTGGGTATCACACCTGAAGAAGGAAAAAGCCTGGGAATAATTTTTTCAAGAGTTGTTCCCCGGTTGGACAGTAGTTTTTGGACAGAGCCTCTCGATCCGGCCTTTAAAATCTCTGAGATCAGAGAGTTAAAAACTCTGGCTTTCAAAATAGCGGCAAAAAAAACTCAGGTCAGCGCATATGTGATGCCCGTCATTGAAGAAAAAGAATCCCCGGGAATAAGCATGGGGGCCGAAACACGCCATGCTTTCAGCCAGAAGATGTCGGGCCGTTTGGTTATAAACCCTGATTTTGCAACAGTCGAACCCGATGAAGAACAATTTAATTTAACAAGATACGAGATCCGGCTCCCTGAAAAAAGAGAGTTTTTTCAAGAGCACGAGGAAATTTATAATTCACCCATCCCGCTTTTTTATTCCAAGAGAATAGGCGATATATATGGCGGTGTGAAGCTATACGGAAAATCAGATTCTTATGAGTTTTCAGGTTTTAGTGTTCAAACCAAAAAAAATGAGGATCTCAATGAAGACTCAGCAAAT